>NZ_LZSZ01000073.1:0-72153 GCF_001665645.1 Mycobacterium sp. 852002-30065_SCH5024008
GTATTCGAAGCGTTCCCTGGCGCCGACGTTCCCGGCCACAACTTGTCCCGCCGCCACGCCGATACCGGCCCGGCACTCGGAGATTTCGTTGTTCAGCCGCTCGGCGATGGTGCGCGCGGCGGCCAGCGCTTGCTCTTCGGGGCGGTCCAGATGATTAGGCGCCCCGAACACGGCCAGCGTCGCATCGCCCTCAAACTTGTTGACCAGCCCGCAGTGTCGGTCCACTTCCTCGACGATTATCCCGAAGAACCGGTTGAGCAACTGGACGATCTCCGCCGCAGGCCGGCTCGTCACCAGCTTGGTCGACCCGACGATGTCGATGAATACGACCGCCACATGGCGTTCTTCGCCACCCAGCTTCGGTCGCTCACGTTCGGCGGCCAGGGCGACCTCGCGCCCGACGTGCCGACCGAACAGGTCGCGAACGCGTTCGCGCTCGCGCAGCCCGTCGACCATCGCGTTGAATCCGCGTTGTAACTCACCGAGTTCGGTCCCGTCGAAAACCACGAGGTCGCCCCGAAGATCACCGCGCTCGACACGCCTGAGCGCCGCGCGGACCACGCGCACCGGAGTTGCGGTGAGCCAGGCCAGGATCCACATCAAGAGGCAACCGAAGATGAGCGTCGCGATCGACACGATCAGCACGCCGACGGCGAACTGGGTTTCGGTCAGATTGCGCATCACGGCCTGAAAGCCCGCCAGGAAGGCGATACCGAGAACGGGCAGGCCCGAGCCGAGGAACCAGACCACCATCGTCCGGCCCATGATCCCCGAGGCGAATCGCCGCGGTGGTGGCCCCGCTTCCAGTGCCTGAGCCGCCGCCGGACGCAGCGCGAACTCGGCGAGCAGATAACTGCCGGTGGCCACCAAGATGCCGCAGATGCCCACCGCGATGAGGAAGCGCGGGATGAACAGCGTGTTGACCAGGCCGTAGAGCGTCGTCAGCACCGTCGCCCCGACACCCCACAGAATGAGATCGAAGCGGGCGATCCGCCATGGGGCCAGGAAGGTGTTTCGTTCGTCATCCCGGTCCGGCGTGCGCTCCTCGATCGCCCAGCGCAGCGACACGACGGTCCTGCGGGTGATCCAATAGGTGCCCACCGCCAGCGCCAGCGCGATATAGGCCGGTGATGCCGCGAAGGTGATCCACCACGGCGCGTCGAACACGCTCGGCTGCGGAATGGCGACGGTCACCAGGAGCAGGGCGACGGCGATGCCGATCAGGTTGACGCCCAAGACCAGCACCGTCAGGATGACCTGGATGCGAATGCGGCGACGTCGCTGGCTTTCGGAGACCCGTCCCAGCAGCAGCGAGCCGTACGCCGGGGTCTCTGGTAGCCGGCCGCTCTGCCGGGTGACCGTCTCGAGCACCCGGCCGATGCGTTTTGCCAAGCTCTGGTTGGCCGACATGGTGGCGTCAGCCTAATTTGTCGGCCACGCTCTAAGGTGAGTCGGGTGCGTCTAGTGATCGCCCAGTGCACTGTGGACTATGTCGGCCGGCTCACCGCGCATCTTCCGTCGGCCCGCAGGTTGTTGCTGTTCAAGGCCGACGGATCGGTCAGCGTGCACGCCGACGACCGCGCCTATAAGCCGCTGAACTGGATGAGTCCACCTTGCTGGCTCACCGAGGAGCCCGATGATCAGGTGCCCGTGTGGGTCGTCCAGAACAAGGCCGGGGAACAGCTGCGCATCACCGTCGAGGTGGTCGAGCACGACTCCAGCCACGATCTGGGCGTTGACCCCGGGCTGGTCAAGGACGGCGTCGAAGCCCACTTGCAGGCGTTGCTCGCCGAGCACGTGCAACTGCTCGGCGACGGCTACACGCTGGTGCGTCGCGAATACATGACCGCCATCGGGCCCGTCGACCTGCTCTGTCGTGACGAGCGGGGCGGTTCCGTCGCGGTGGAAATCAAACGGCGCGGCGAGATCGACGGCGTCGAGCAGCTCACCCGCTACCTCGAGTTGCTCAATCGCGACAGCGTGCTCGCGCCGGTGAGGGGGGTGTTCGCCGCCCAGCAGATCAAGCCGCAAGCGCGCACGCTAGCCACTGACCGCGGGATCCGTTGCATCACACTGGATTACGACAAGATGCGAGGGATGGACAGCGACGAGTACCGGCTGTTCTGAACCCCGCTAGGCTGGTGGAATGGCTAGGCGCCGCACACCGCCACGTCGGCAGCGGCCGTCACTGCCGCCCCTGGCGCCGCGCCGGGTGGAGATCGGGCCCGACGGCCACGAGTACGAAGTCCGTCCCGTCGCGGCGGACCGTGCGGTCAAGACGTACCGCTGTCCCGGTTGTGACCACGAAATACGCGCCGGCACCGCACATCTGGTGGTGTGGCCGACCGACTCGACGCTCGGGGGAGGCCCAGGACTGGTCGAAGATCGGCGGCATTGGCATTCCCCGTGCTGGAGCCACCGCGCCACGCGGGGCCCGACCCGGAAGTGGTCCTGATCGGAGGGACTCAGGCGGCCGGTTCGACCAGTTCGATGAGAACGCCACCGGCGTCCTTGGGGTGGATGAAGTTGATCCGCGAGTTTGCCGTGCCGCGACGCGGCGCGTCGTAGATGAGCCGGATGCCCTGGGAGCGCAGATGCTCGATCACGCCGTCGAGGTCGCTCACGCGAACCGCCATCTGCTGGATGCCGGGCCCGCGCTTGTCGAGGAACTTCGCGATGGTCGAGGAGTCGTCGAACGGGGCCATCAGCTGGATCTGCGCGGTACCAGCCGGGGCGTCGCGCACGGCCAGCATGGCCTCGCGGATTCCCTGCTCCTCGTTGACTTCCTCGTGCACCAGGTTCATGCCGAGGTGGTCGTGATACCAGGCGATTGCCGCGTCCAGGTCGGCGACTGCGATGCCGACGTGATCGATCGCCGTCACCAGGCCGGTGGCCAGGATCTGACGGGCGTCAACTTGATCGGTCGTCATCACATAAAGGTAACCTGGCGGCAAAGATTGCGCTTCTCCGGGAGGCCGAACCGGCCGTCCACGGACCCCTAGGAGGTTTTCATAACGACGTCGGTGATAGTTGCTGGAGCGCGCACGCCGATCGGCAAGTTGATGGGTTCGCTGAAGGATTTTTCGGCCAGCGACCTGGGTGGCATCGCGATCGCCGGCGCGCTGGAGAAGGCCAACGTACCCGCCTCGGCGGTCGAGTACGTGATCATGGGGCAGGTGCTGACGGCCGGGGCCGGCCAGATGCCCGCGCGCCAGGCGGCCGTTGCGGCCGGCATCGGCTGGGACGTTCCGGCGCTGACCATCAACAAGATGTGCCTGTCCGGCATCGACGCCATCGCGCTCGCTGACCAGCTCATTCGAGCCGGGGAGTTCGACGTGGTGGTGGCCGGGGGGCAGGAGTCCATGACCAAGGCGCCTCATTTGCTGATGGACAGCCGGGCGGGCTACAAGTACGGCGATGTCACGGTCCTCGACCACATGGCCTACGACGGTCTGTACGACGTGTTCACCGACCAGCCGATGGGCGCGCTCACCGAGCAGCGCAACGACGTGGACGAATTCACCCGCCAGGAGCAGGACGAGTTCGCTGCGCGGTCGCATCAGAAGGCGGCCGCGGCATGGAAGGACGGCGTCTTCGCCGACGAAGTCGTGCCGGTCAACATCCCCCAGCGCAAGGGTGATTCGCTGCCGTTCACCGAGGACGAGGGGATTCGCGCCAACACCACCGCCGAGTCCCTGGCCGGCCTCAAACCGGCCTTCCGTCGCGATGGCACCATCACCGCCGGTTCGGCGTCTCAGATCTCCGACGGGGCGGCGGCCGTGGTGGTGATGAACAAGGCCAAGGCGCAGGAGCTGGGCTTGACCTGGCTGGTCGAAATCGGCGCTCACGGTGTGGTGGCCGGGCCGGACTCCACCCTGCAGTCGCAGCCCGCCAACGCGATCAAGAAAGCGCTCAGCCGCGAGGGCATCTCCGTCGACCAGCTCGACGTCGTGGAAATCAACGAGGCGTTCTCGGCGGTCGCGCTGGCCTCGACCCGCGAACTCGGCCTGGATCCCGAGATCGTCAACGTCAACGGCGGTGCGATCGCCGTCGGGCATCCCATCGGCATGTCGGGCGCACGGATCACGCTGCATGCGGCCCTGGAACTGGCCCGCCGCGGGTCCGGCTACGCCGTCGCGGCACTGTGCGGCGCGGGTGGCCAGGGCGACGCGCTGATTCTGCGGGCGAAGTAACTCGACCGGGCCCGCGGGCGCCCTCGCCGACGTTGCTGGCTCAACACGTCCGGAAATTTTTGTGATCTTCGTCATATGCCCCGGTCGAGGGCCGTTTCGCGCGGCTCCGGGCCTGCACGGCGGCGCCGGGACGTGGTCGCCACCGGGTGGATAGGTCACCAATGCGCATGACAAACTTGACGACGTGACGCGTCCGCGACCCTCGATAGGCCCGGCGATGGCTGGTGCGGTCGACTTGTCCGGCCTCAAGCAACGGGCCCAGCAACAACCGCCGACCGGCGCGCCGGGCGCCGGCGCAACGCCGGCCGCTGAGGCCGGTCCTGGAGTTACCTCGATCACCGAGGCCAACTTCGAAACCGAAGTCCTGCTCCGGTCCGAGGAAGTGCCGGTCGTGGTGCTGCTCTGGTCGCCGCGCAGCGATGCGTGTGTCGAGCTCGTCGACATCATGTCCGGCCTGGCCGCCGAGGACAACGGCAAGTGGTCCCTGGCGACGGTCAACGTCGACGTGGCGCCAAGGGTGGCCCAGATATTCGGCGTAGATGCGGTGCCGACCGTCGTGGCTCTGGCCGGCGGACAGCCGCTGTCCAGCTTCCAGGGGATGCAGCCGCCCGACCAGTTGCGGGGCTGGGTGGACTCGCTTCTCTCGGCGACGGCCGGAAAGCTCAAGGGCCCAAGCGGTTCCGCGGACGCCGACGAGGTCGACCCCGAGCTGGCGGCGGCCCGCGAACAGCTCGAGACGGGTGATTTCGAGGCGGCCAGAGCCTCGTATCAAGCGATCCTGGACGCCAATCCGGGCAGCGTCGAAGCCAAGGGCGCGATCCGGCAGATCGACTTCCTCAAGCGCGCAACCACCCACTCCCCGGATGCCCTCGCGGCTGCCGACGCGGCACCGAGCGACGTCGATGCGGCCTTCGCCGCCGCCGACGTGCAAATCCTCAACCAGGATGTGAGCGCGGCCTTTGACCGCCTGATTGCCTTGGTGCGCAGCACGTCCGGGGACGAGCGCACCCGGGTACGCACCCGATTGATCGAGCTTTTCGAACTTTTCGATCCTGCCGACCCCGAGGTCGTCGCCGGACGGCGCAACCTCGCCAACGCGCTCTACTGACGGCCTACTCGGGCTCCAGCCATAAGGCCGAACTGGGCGGCAGCACCAACACCGCCGATGCGGGTCGCCCGTGCCACGGGTCCTCGGAGGCATCGACACCGCCCATGTTGCCGGCGCCGGTGCCGTTGTAGGCGGTGGCGTCGGTGTTGAGCACCTCGCGCCAACGGCCGGCCGACGGCAGGCCGAGCCGGTATCCGCTGTGCTCGTTGCCGGCGAAGTTGAACACGCAGGCCATGACCGAGCCATCGCTGCCATAGCGCAGGAAGCTCAACACGTTGTTGGCCGAGTCGTTGGCGTCGATCCAGGAGTAACCGTCGGGGACGGTGTCCTGGCTCCACAGCGCGGGGTGGTTGCGGTAGATGGCATTGATGTCGCGCACCAGACGCAGGACGCCGTTCGAGAAGCCTTGCTCGTCGAGCTGCCACCAATCCAGGCCGCGCTCCTCGGACCACTCGGCGCGCTGGCCGAATTCCTGTCCCATGAACAGCAATTGCTTGCCGGGATGCGCCCACTGGTAGGCGAGCAGGCTGCGCAGCCCGGCGGCCTTGACGTGGTTGTTGCCGGGCATGCGCCCCCACAGCGTGCCTTTGCCGTGCACCACCTCGTCGTGGCTGATCGGCAGCACGTAGTTCTCGCTGAATGCGTAGAGCATCGAGAACGTCATCTCGTGGTGGTGGTAATTGCGGTAGATCGGGTCGCGGCTGATGTAGTCGAGCGTGTCGTGCATCCAGCCCATGTTCCACTTCATCGAAAAGCCCAGGCCGCCAAGGTTTGTCGGGCGAGTGACGCCGGGCCACGACGTCGACTCCTCGGCGATGGTGACGATGCCCGGGGCCGACTTGTGCACCGTGGCGTTCATCTCCTGCAGAAATTGCACGGCCTCCAGGTTTTCCCGGCCGCCGTAGATGTTCGTCGTCCAGCCGCCGTCGGGGCGCGAGTAGTCCAGATACAGCATGGAGGCAACGGCGTCGACCCGTAGCCCGTCGACGTGGTACTCCTCGAGCCAATACAGCGCGTTGGCCACCAGGAAGTTACGTACCTCGGCGCGCCCGAAGTCGAAAACGTAAGTGCCCCAGTCGAGTTGCTCACCGCGCTTGGGATCGGCGTGTTCGTAGAGCGGGGTGCCGTCAAACCGTCCCAGCGCCCACGCATCCTTCGGGAAGTGCGCCGGCACCCAGTCAACGATGACGCCGATGCCGGCGTGGTGCAGCGCATCGACCAACGCCCGGAATTCGTCGGGCGTGCCGAATCGCGATGTCGGCGCGTAGTACGACGTCACCTGGTAGCCCCACGACCCGGCGAACGGGTGCTCGGCGACCGGAAGCAACTCGACGTGGGTGAACCCGTGCTCGACCACATAATTGGTCAGCTCCTCGGCCAGTTGCCGGTAACCGAGTCCGGGGCGCCACGAGCCGAGGTGGACTTCGTAGGTGCTCATCGGCTCGAACACCGGATTGCGCTGGGTGCGCCGTTCCATCCATTCGGCGTCCTGCCACGTGTATTCGCTGCGCGTCACGCGGGACGCGGTGTGCGGCGGCACTTCGGTGGCGAACGCCATGGGGTCGGCCCGGTCGGTCACGACGCCGTCAGCGCCGTGCACGCGAAACTTGTACAGGCCGTTGGCGGGGAAGTCGGGCCAGAACAGCTCCCACACGCCCGAGGAGCCCAGCGACCGCATCGGGGCATCGCTGCCCGTCCAGCCGTTGAACTCGCCGATCAGGCTGACGCCCTTGGCGTTGGGCGCCCACACCGCGAACGACACGCCGTTGACGACGCCGTCGGCCGTGGTGAACGAACGGGGGTGCGCGCCAAGGACTTCCCAGAGTCGCTCGTGACGGCCCTCCCCGAACAAGAAGAGGTCGATCTCGCCCAAAGTGGGCAGGAAGCGGTAGGCGTCGGCGACGGTGTACGGGTCGGAACCCTCGTACTTCACCTGCAGTCGGTAGTCGATCAGGTTGACGAAGGGGAGCGCCACGGCGAACAGGCCGGACTCGATGTGCTCCAACGGAAAACGGTCGTCTCCGACGAGCGCAACGACCTCAACCGCGTGCGGGCGGAAGGCCCGGATGACGGTGTGGTCGGTGTACTCGTGGGCGCCCAAGATGCCGTGCGGGTTGTGATGCGTGCCGGCCAGCAGGCGCGACAGGTCGGCGGGGTCGGGCGCCAGGTGCGTCCTGGCGAGTTGGTCGGCTTGGCTCATGTCACAATCCCTCCGGTCCTTTTGGTGGCCTGCGGAGCAGCGTCATTCGGGACTCCTGCGGGATGAGTGGCATGTTGATGACATGCGCGACCGCTCGCGCAGGGTCGATGCGAACGTAGTTGGCTTGCCCCCATTGGAATTCCTGGCCGGTGATTTCGTCGCGCACCCAGAAACGCTCATAAGGCTCCATACCCAAAGCCGCCATATCCAAAAACAGCGTGGCTTCCTCGGCCCCGAACGCGTTGAGCGTCACGACCACCAACACACAGTCGCCGGTCGCCGGGTCGAATTTGCTGTAGGCAAGCAGCGCATCGTTGTCCGCGGAGTGGAAATGGATGGTACGCAACTGCTGCAGCGCTGGATGTAGCCGGCGTATGGAGTTGAGCCGCGTGATGAACGGTTCGAGCGACCGCCCTTCGGCCAGGGCGCCCGCGAAATCACGAGGCCGCAGTTCGTACTTCTCGGAGTTCAGGTACTCCTCGCTGCCTTCCCGCACAGCGCGGTGCTCGAAGAGCTCGTAACCCGAATACACGCCCCAGGCCGGGGCCATGGTCGCCGCCAGAACCGCCCGGATCGCGAACATGCCAGGGCCGTTGTGCTGCAGGATGGCGTGCAGGATGTCGGGGGTGTTCACGAACAGGTTCGGGCGCCGAAAGTCCGCGGCGGCGGCGATGGCGTCGCCGAACTCGGTGAGTTCCTGCTTGGCCGTGCGCCAGGTGAAGTAGCTGTAGGACTGCGTGAACCCGAGCTTGGCCAGTCCGTACTGACGGGCCGGGGGCGTGAAGGCCTCCGAGAGGAACAGCACATCGGGGTCGATGCTCTTCGCCTGGGCGATCAGCCATGCCCAGAAGTTCGGCGGCTTGGTGTGCGGGTTGTCGACCCGAAAGAACTTGACGCCGTGGTCCATCCAGTGCCGGACGACGCGCAGCACCTCGTCGTAGAGGCCCGCCGGGTCGTTGTCGAAGTTGAGCGGATAGATGTCTTGGTATTTCTTGGGCGGGTTCTCCGCGTAGGCGATGGTGCCGTCGGGCAGCTCGGTGAACCACTCACGGTGGTCGCGCGCCCACGGATGGTCCGGGGCGCACTGCAACGCAAAGTCCAGCGACACCTCCATGCCCAGCTCACGCGCCGCGGCGACGAATGCGTCGAAGTCTTCGATGGTGCCCAGGTCCGGGTGGACGGCATCGTGGCCGCCCTCGTCGCTGCCGATTGCCCACGGGGAACCAACATCTCCGGGAGCGGCGGTGGGAGAGTTGTTGCGGCCCTTGCGGTGCACCTTGCCGATCGGGTGGATCGGCGGCAGGTACACCACGTCGAATCCCATTGCCGCGATGCGCGGAAGCTCGGCGGCCGCCGTGGCGAACGTGCCGTGCACGGGCTTGCCCTCGGCGTCCCACCCGCCGGTCGAGCGGGGGAACATCTCGTACCAGGAGCCGAAGCGGGCCAGCGGCCGGTCCACCCAGACCCCGTACTGGTCGCCGCGGGTGACCAGATCGCGCAACGGATACTCGGCCAGGATCTCGTCGATTTCCGGCCCCAGGGCCAACGAGGTGCGGGTGATCGGGTCCCCCGGGCTTCGCAACGCCGTGGCGGCCGCCATCAGTGGTTCGCGCCGGGCGCGCGGCACCCCCGTGGCGGCGCGCTCGAACAGCGCGGCCCCGAGCAAGAGGTCGTTGGACAGTTCCGTCTCGCCCTGCCCGGCCTCGAGCTTGGCAACCAGGCCATGCTTCCAGGAGTGGATGGGGTCGCCCCAGCCGTCGACCCTGAAGGTCCACAGGCCCACCCGGTCGGGCGTGAATTGCCCGTGGAAGACATAGGGCTCGAGGCCCAACGTCATCGGCAGCAGCAGTGGCTTGATCCGTTGCTGATCCACCGCCCCGTCGACTTCCGCCGCGGCCTTCACCGGGGCCTGGACCGCTTTGATCCGGCGGGTTTCGCTTACTTGCGGATAACGCGGTCCGAGGTACCGCACGACTAGCGTCGCCGCGACAGCCTCGTGGCCCTCCCGCCATACCGCCGCGCTGACCGGGATGGTCTCACCGACCACCGCCTTGGCGGGATACGCGCCGCAGGAGACGACGGGTTGTACGTTATCGATCTCGACACGACCAGGCACAACACTCCGTTCCGATTTGCCAGCTCCTCTTCGGCCCGCTTCGCGGACCGCATCGTGGCCGGCAGTGCATCGTCGTCGACTGGTTCCGATTGTGTGCGGCCAAACCGCGGTGTGCTCCGTCGCGGAATGCCTCTCGTCTGGCGAAACTTCCTGTCGTGGGGAAACTTCCTCTGTGGGGAAGCACCGTTGCGGCCCCAATAACTAACCGATACCCAGCCTAGTGTCCGGTCACACCCTCGGCGGGAAAAGCCGTCCCTACCGCCGCCGTGCGTGGGGCGAAATCCTCAGTAAGGTAAGGACGCGTGAAAGCCCTCCGCCGCTTTACCGTCCGCGCTCACCTTCCCGAACGGCTGGCCGCGCTGGATCAGCTGTCGACCAACTTGCGATGGTCATGGGACAAGCCGACCCAGGACTTGTTCGCGACCATCGACGCCGGCCTGTGGGAGCGGTGCGGCTCTGATCCGGTGGCGTTGCTGGGCGCGGTGAATCCGGCACGACTCGATGAGCTGGCGCTCGACGAAACGTTCCTCGGCCGACTCGACCAGTTGGCCGCCGACCTGAACGAATACCTGAGCCGTCCGCTGTGGTACCAGCAGCAGCAAGCCGAAGGCGTGGCGACGCCGACGGCCATCGCCTACTTCTCGATGGAGTTCGGAGTCGCCGAGGTGCTGCCCAACTACTCGGGTGGCTTGGGAATCCTCGCCGGCGACCACCTGAAGTCGGCCTCCGATCTGGGCGTGCCCCTGGTGGCGGTGGGCCTCTACTACCGGTCCGGCTATTTCCGCCAGTCGCTGACCGCGGACGGCTGGCAGAACGAGACCTACCCGTCGCTGGACCCGCAGGGGCTGCCGCTGCGGCTACTCACCGATGCCGCTGGCGATCCCGTCCTGGTCGAGCTGACGCTTCCCGACTCCGCCCAGCTGCACGCGCGGATCTGGGTTGCTCAGGTGGGCCGGGTACCGCTGCTCCTGCTCGATTCCGATGTCCCCGAGAACGAGCATGAGCTGCGCGGCATCACCGACCGGCTGTACGGCGGTGACCAGGAACACCGGATGAGGCAGGAGCTGCTGGCCGGCATCGGCGGGGTGCGGGCGATCCGCGCGTTCACTGCCATCGAGGGCCTGCCCGCGCCCGAGGTGTTCCACATGAACGAGGGACACGCGGGGTTCCTCGGAGCGGAACGCATCCGCGAGTTGATGACCGATGCGGGGTTGGACTTCGACACCGCGCTGGCCGTCGTGCGATCCAGCACCGTGTTCACCACTCACACTCCGGTCCCCGCCGGTATCGACCGGTTCCCGATCGACATGGTGCGGCTCTACTTCGACGGCCACGTCGAGGACGATCCCGGTAAGAAGAAAGCCGGTTCCAAGAGTGCGCCCGCGTTGTTGCCGGGCGTACCGACGGCCCGGATTCTCGCGCTTGGCTCCGAGGACGATCCGACGAAATTCAACATGGCGCACATGGGTCTGCGGCTGGCACAGCGGGCCAACGGAGTCTCGTTGCTGCACGGTGAGGTGAGTCGGGCCATGTTCAGCGAGCTGTGGTCCGGGTTCGACGCGGACGAGGTGCCGATCGGGTCGATCACCAACGGAGTTCACGCGCGCACCTGGGCGGCGCCGCAATGGTTGCAGTTGGGGCGTGAGCTGGCCGGGTCGGATTCGTTCGGCGATCCGGGCGTCTGGCTTCGACTGAACCAGGTTGACGCGGGCCATCTCTGGTGGATCCGCTCGCAATTGCGGTCGCTGCTGGTCGAGGACGTCCGGCGGCGGCTACGCAAATCCTGGCTGGAACGCGGCGCATCGGACGCCGAATTAGGCTGGATAGCAACGGCATTCGATCCGAATGTGCTCACCATCGGCTTCGCCCGGCGGGTGCCCACGTACAAGCGGCTGACGCTGATGCTGCGCGACCCGGAGCGGCTCGAACGCCTGCTGCTCGATGAGGACAGGCCGATTCAGCTGATCGTCGCCGGGAAGTCGCACCCGGCCGACGACGGGGGGAAGGCGTTGATCCAGCAGGTGGTGCGCTTCGCCGACCGGCCGGAGGTGCGCCACCGCATCGCGTTTTTGCCCGACTACGACATGTCCATGGCACGGCACTTGTACTGGGGTTGCGACGTCTGGCTGAACAACCCCCTGCGGCCGCTGGAGGCCTGCGGCACCTCCGGGATGAAGAGCGCGCTCAACGGTGGGCTGAACCTGTCTATCCGCGATGGTTGGTGGGACGAGTGGTACGACGGCGAAAACGGTTGGGAGATACCGTCTGCCGACGGCGTGGCCGACGAGGCTCGCCGCGACGACCTGGAGGCCAGCGCGCTCTACGACCTGCTGGAGCAGGCCGTGGCGCCCAAGTTCTACGAACGTGACGAACACGGGGCGCCGCCACGGTGGATCGAGATGGTGCGGCACACGCTGCAGACGCTCGGCCCGAAGGTACTGGCGTCGCGCATGGTGCGCGACTACGTGGAGCAGTACTACACGCACGCGGCGCAGTCGCTGCGCAGGACCGTCGGGCCCGCCGAGGACGGTGCGGACGGCGCCGAGTTCGGGGCGGCCCGCGAGGTGGCCGCCTACCGTCGGCGCGCCGAGGAGGCCTGGCCGAAGATCACCATCACCGATGTGGACAGCACCGGGCTGCCCGACACGCCGGTGCTCGGCTCCAAGCTCACCCTGACCGCCACCGTGGCGCTGGCCGGGCTGGCGCCCGACGAGGTCACGGTCCAAGGGGTGGTGGGCAGGGTCGACGCCAGCGACGCGCTGCTGGATCCGGTCACCGTCGAGATGTCGTATACCGGGACCGCCGAGGGCGGCAACCAGGTGTTCTCGACGACGCTGTTGTTACCGCTGGCCGGGGCGGTCGGGTACACCGTTCGCGTGCTGCCCCACCACCCGATGCTTGCCGCCGGCACCGAGTTGGGTCTGGTCACGCTGGCCCGCTGACGTCACGCCGGAAGGCCCTCCGACGCGGTGCGCAGCCGCTCCAGCGCGGCGCGGACCTGCGCCGGATTCGTGGTCTGCCAGAACGGCGGCAGCGAGGCACGCAGGTAGCCGCCGTAGCCGGCGGTGACCATCCGCGAGTCCAGCAACGCGACCACTCCGCGGTCGGTGATGCGGCGCAACAGCCGACCCGAACCCTGCGCCAACAGCAACGCGGCGTGGCTGGCGGCGACCGCCATGAAGCCATTGCCGCCGCGCGCGGCCACTGCTCGCTGGCGGGCGCCCAGCAGCGGATCGTCCGGCCGCGGAAACGGGATGCGATCGATGAGCACCAGGGACAGGGACGGCCCCGGGACGTCGACGCCCTGCCAGAGCGACAGCGTGCCGAACAACGAGGTCTGCTCGTCGGCGCTGAACTGCTCCACCAGCGCGGAGGTGCTGTCGTCGCCCTGACACAGCACCGGCGTCGAGAGCCGTTGGCGCATGGCTTCCGCGGCGGCCCGCGCGGCGCGCATCGATGAGAACAATCCCAGCGTCCGCCCGCCCGCCGCGGTGATGAGCTCGGCGATCTCGGTCAGCTGCTCGGCCGACCCGGTGCCGTCCCGGCCAGGGGGCGGTAGGTGCGCGGCGACATAGAGGATTCCGGCCTTGGCGTGCTCGAACGGCGAGCCGACGTCGACACCGCGCCAGGGCATTTCGGTATCGGCGGCGGTCAGACCCCACCCCGCGGCCATCGCGTCGAAAGACCCGCCTATGGTCAGGGTCGCCGACGTCAACACGGTGGTGGAACGAGAGAACACCCGGTCGCGCAGCAGGCCCGCGACCGACAGCGGCGCCACCCGCAACACCGGGCGCAGCGCGCCCCTGTTGTCCTCGTGATCCAGCCACACCACCTCGGTGCGATCCGGAATGGCAGGGGTGAACGACGACAGGACCCGCGAGGCGGTATCGGAAATCTCGCTCAGCGCCGCTATTGCTTCGGCGCGTGCGGCAGCCGCTTTCGCGTCGCTCGTGGTGTCGATCGCCGAGCGTGCCGCGCCCGCCGCGTCGCGCAGGGCGGTCACGTACGTCGCCAGCTCCTCGTCGAGGCGGTCGATGCGGCCCGGCGTGCCGGCATGGATCGCCGCGGCGAAGTTGGCCGTCGCCGCCTCCAATCGCTGGGTCAGTTCGGGGTTCACCAACCGGGCGATCCGCCGCGCCGCGACGCCCAGGGCGGCCGGCGTCAGCTCCGCGGTGGCCACCGACGTCACCCGGTCGACCAACTCGTGGGCCTCGTCGACGACCAGCAGCGCGTGTTCGGGCAGCACCGCAGACTCGGCGACGGCGTCGATGGCGAGCAGCGCATGGTTGGTGACCACGATGTCGGCGCCGCCGGCCCGGCCGCGCGCCCGCTCGGAGAAGCATTCGGAGCCGAACGGGCAGCGCGCCACGCCCACGCATTCCCGTGCCGAAACGCTGACCTGGGACCAGGATCGATCCGGCACACCGGGTTTCAGGTCGTCGCGGTCACCGGACTCGGTCGTCGTCGCCCACGTGGTGAGCCGTTGGACGTCACGCCCAAGGGCGGTGGCCGCCATGGGATCGAAGAGCTCCTCCTGCGGCCGGTCACCGGCGTCTTCCTCGGCCTCGGTGCCGCCGTTGTGAATCTTGTTCAGGCACAGATAGTTTCGGCGGCCCTTGAGCAGCGCGAACTGCGGGCGGCGGGGAAGGGCGTCGGCGATCGAATCGATCAGCCTGGGCAGATCCCGATCGACGAGCTGCCGCTGCAGCGCGATGGTGGCCGTGGACACGACGACTGGCGAGTCGTCATCGATGGCGCGGACGATCGCGGGCACCAGATATGCCAGCGACTTTCCGGTGCCGGTACCGGCCTGCACGACGAGATGCTCGCCGGTGGAAAACGCCCGCGCGACGGCGCCGGCCATCTCGAGCTGGCCGCTGCGCTCACTGCCGCCGAGCGCGGCCACGGCGATGGCCAGCAACTCGGGCACGGACACTTCGGACGTGGTCAGCCTCTTTTGCTCTGCGGTGCTACCGGCGGCCGGCGGGGATCAGCGTCGTCGGGATCGCGGGTTCGCCGTGGGAGAGGTTCAGCCCTTCCCACGGCAGACTGCGCAGCCCGGAAGCTACCAGCTCGCGCGCCGCGGCCACATTCGGTTTGGACACCACGTCGCCACCGCGGACCAGTGGGACGGTCAACACCCGGGACGGCTCGGTGACCGGGGGCCGCCGGCCCGCCGGGTACACCAGCTCCTCGGTGACGGTGCCGGACGTGCGCGTCAGGCGCAGCGCCTCTTTGCGGCCGCCCCGGGATTCCTTGTGGCTGCTCCGCTTTTGCACCGGCATTCCGTCGACCTCGACCAGTTTGTAGACCATGTTCGCCGTCGGCGCGCCCGAACCCGTCACGAGCGACGTGCCGACGCCGTAACTGTCCACCGGTTCGGCACCCAGGGCGGCAATCGAGAACTCGTCGAGGTCGCCGGAGACCACGATGCGGGTTCCGGTGGCTCCCAGACCGTCGAGCTGCTCGCGGACCTGGCGGGCCAGCACGCCCAACTCCCCGGAGTCGATGCGGACCGCGCCGAGCGACTCCCCGGCGGCGGCCACGGCGTTGGCCACGCCGGTCGTCACGTCGTAGGTGTCCACCAGCAGCGTGGTGTCGACGCCCAGCGCGTCGACCTGCGCGCGGAAAGCGGCCAGTTCCGTCACTTCGGCGGGCTCTCCGCTCGCGTGCAGCATGGTGAACGCGTGCGCCGACGTGCCCTGCGCGGGGATTCCGTATCGGCGCTGGGCCTCGAGGTTGGAGGACGCGGCGAAGCCGGCGATATAGGCCGCACGCGCCGCGGCGACCGCGGCATGCTCGTGGGTGCGTCGTGACCCCATCTCGATCAGCGGACGGTCCCTGGCCGCGCTCACCATTCGCGCCGCTGCGGACGCGACCGCCGTGTCGTGGTTGAAGATCGACAACGCCAGCGTCTCGAGCACGACACATTCGGCGAACGTGCCGGTCACCGACAAGACGGGCGAGCCGGGGAAGTACAGCTCGCCTTCGGCGTAGCCGTCGATATCGCCGCGGAACCGGAAATCGCGCAAGTAGCGCAACGCATCTGGATCGAGGAATTGCGCCAGCAGCTGACACGCCTCGTCGTCGAAGCCGAACTGCGGCAACGCTTCGAGCAGGCGGCCGGTCCCACAGACCACGCCGTAGCGGCGCCCCTCGGGGAGTCGGCGCGCGAACAATTCGAAGGTCGTCGGGCGATCGGCGGTACCGTCTCGCAGCGCCGCCGCCAGCATCGTCAACTCGTACTTGTCGGTAAGCAGCCCAGTTACGACCGGGTCGTTCATTCCATAACGGTATCGGCTGCCGTCGGGGGCTCGGAAACCTCGCCGGTCGCTCGGTATCGTGGAGGTCATGGTTGTTATGTCAGCGCCCACTAAGCCGGGCACTACAGGACAACGCGAGTCCGCTCCGGCAGACGTCACGGCGAGTCCGTGGGTCACGATCGTGTGGGATGACCCGGTCAACCTGATGACCTACGTGACGTATGTGTTCCAGAAGTTGTTCGGCTACAGCGAGCCGCACGCCACCAAGCTGATGCTGCAGGTGCACAACGAAGGCAGGGCGGTGGTGTCGGCCGGCAGCCGGGAATCCATGGAAGTCGACGTGTCCAAGCTGCATGCGGCCGGGTTGTGGGCCACGCTGCAGCAGGACCGCTGATACTCGAGGCTGCGGCGATTACCAGTGCGCAAGTGGAAGCGCGTCGAGACCGCGGACGGTCCCCATTTTCGGTCCGCCCTGGCGTCGCACGAGGCCGCCCTGCTGAAGAACCTGGCAACCGCCATGGTCGGGTTGCTCGATGAGCGTGAATCGTCCTCGCCCGCAGACGAACTCGAGCAGATCACCGGCATAAAAACCGGAAACAGCGATCCGCCGAAGGACCCGACCCTGCGCCGGCTGCTGCCTGACTTCTTCCATCCCGACGACGATGACCCATCGGCTTCCGACGCCGCCGAGAGCCTCAACGCCGCGCTGCGCAGCCTGCATGAGCCCGAGATCATCGACGCCAAACGCCTTGCGGCGCAGCGGATGCTGGACACCGTTCCCGCAGAAGGCGGCCGGTTCGACCTGACCGAGGAGGACGCGAACGCCTGGGTGGCGGCGGTCAACGACATCCGGTTGACGCTGGGAGTGATGCTCGAGGTCGGGCCGGAGGGGCCGGAGCGGCTGCCCGCCGACCACCCGCTGGCGGTGCACTTCGACGTGTACCAGTGGTTGACCGTCTTGCAGGAATACCTCGTCCTGGTGCTCATGGGGTCCCGATGAGCCCCGATGGCGGCCGGATAGACGCCATCACCGACGTCGGGGGTATCCGCGTCGGTCACCATCATCGCCTCGACCCCGACGCCTCCATGGGCGCCGGATGGGCCCGCGGCGTCACCGTCGTGCTGACCCCGCCGGGGACCGTCGGGGCCGTCGACTGCCGCGGCGGCGCGCCCGGTACCCGGGAGACCGACCTGCTGGACCCGGCCAACACCGTGCGTTACGTCGACGCCGTGTTGCTCGCCGGCGGCAGCGCCTACGGTCTGGCCGCCGCCGACGGCGTGATGGGCTGGCTGGAAGAACGCGAACGCGGGGTGGCGATGGATGGCGGCGTGGTGCCCATCGTGCCCGGCGCCGTGATCTTCGATCTGCCGGTCGGCGGCTGGGATCGCCGCCCGACGGCGGAGTTCGGCTACCTGGCCTGTGAAGCCGCCGCGAGTGGCGAGGGTGCGCCGGCCGTCGGCAACGTTGGTGCCGGCGTCGGGGCGCGTGCCGGGGTGTTCAAGGGCGGTGTCGGGACGGCTTCCACGACGCTGCCGTGCGGGGTGACCGTTGGCGCGGTGGTCGTGGTGAACTCGGCCGGCGACGTCGCCGACCGGGTCACCGGCCTGCCGTGGATGGCGGACCTCATTCAGGAGTTCGCGCTGCGGCCACCGCCAACGGAGGAGATCGACGCGTTCGCGCAGTTGCCGACCGCGTCGAGCGCGCTGGACAACCCGCTCAACACCGTCATCGGGGTGGTGGCGACCGACGCGGCGCTGAGCCCGGCCGCGTGCCGGCGCGTCGCCGTGGCCGCGCAGGACGGCCTGGCCCGTACCGTCCGGCCGGCGCACACCCCGTACGACGGCGACACCGTGTTCGCCCTGGCCACCGGGGCGGTAGAGGTGCCGCCCCCGCCCGACGCGCCCGCCTCGTTTTCGCCGGAGATGCGGCTGGCCGCGGAGGTCGGTGCCGCCGCGGCCGACTGCCTGGCGCGCGCGGTGCTGGTGGGCGTGTTCGCCGCGGATTCGGTGGCCGGCATACCGGCCTACCGCGATGTGTTGCCCGGGGCGTTTGCCCGATGAGAACTTCCCCGCAGTCCGCGCCGGTAACCTGCAGCTATGGGTAAGACCACGGGGCGCTCCGGCACACCGGCGACGTCTGCAAAGCGTCCCGCGTGGGTGGTCGGCGCGGCCACGATCCTCACCTTCGTCGCGCTGCTCTACCTGATTGAGCTCATCGACCAGCTGACCCGGCACTCCCTGGACGAGAACGGCATCAGACCGCTTGAGGCCGACGGGTTGTGGGGGATCGTCTTTTCCCCGGTATTGCACGCCAGTTGGCAGCATCTGATGGCCAACACGGTCCCGCTGTTGGTGCTGGGATTCCTCATGACGCTCGCCGGCCTGAGCCGGTTCGTCTGGGCCACCGCGATCGTGTGGATCCTTGGCGGCTTCGGCACTTGGCTCATCGGGGACGTGGGCAGCTCCTGCGGGCCGACCGATCACATCGGGGCCTCAGGCCTGATCTTCGGGTGGCTGGCCTTCCTGCTCGTGTTCGGGATCTTCGTGCGCAGGTTCGCGGACATCGCGATCGGGCTGGTGGTGTTGCTCGCCTACGGCGGAGTGCTGCTGGGTGCCATGCCGGTGCTCGGCAGATGCGGTGGCGTGTCGTGGCAGGGTCACCTGTGCGGTGCGATCGCCGGCGTCGTCGCTGCGTATTGGTTGTCCGCGCCGGAACGCAAAGCCCGCGCGAAGAGAAAAGCCGGCGCCGCCACGCCGCGCCCCAAGACATGACCTCGCCGTTGGCGCCCGTCGGGATCTTCGACTCCGGCGTCGGGGGACTGACCGTCGCGCGGGCCATCATCGACCAATTGCCCGACGAGGACATCGTCTATGTGGGCGACACGGGCCACGGGCCATACGGTCCGCTCACCATTCCCGAGGTCCGCGCGCACGCATTGGCCATCGGGGACGACCTTGTCGGGCGCGGGGTGAAGGCGTTGGTGATCGCGTGCAACACCGCGTCCGCGGCTTGCCTGCGGGACGCCCGCGAGCGGTATGACGTACCGGTCGTCGAGGTGATCCTGCCGGCGGTGCGTCGTGCCGTCGCCACGACGCGCAATGGGCGCATCGGTGTCATCGGCACCCAGGCGACCATCAACTCGCACGCCTACCAGGACGCGTTCGCCGCCGCGCGCGACACCGAGATCACCGCCGTGGCCTGCCCGCGCTTCGTCGACTTCGTGGAGCGCGGCGTGACCAGTGGCCGTCAGGTGCTCGGGCTGGCCGAGGGCTACCTCGAGCCGCTGCAACGCGCCCAGGTCGACACCCTGGTTCTCGGGTGCACGCATTACCCACTGTTGTCCGGGCTGATCCAGCTGGCGATGGGCGAGCAGGTGACGCTGGTGTCGAGCGCCGAGGAAACGGGCAAGGAGCTACTCCGCGTGCTCACCGAACGCGACCTGCTGCGTCCGCATGACTCGCCTCCCGCGACCCGGGTGTTCGAAGCCACCGGCGACCCCGAGGCATTCACCACGTTGGCCGCGCGATTCCTGGGTCCCGCGGTCACCGGCGTGCAGCCCGTTCACCACGTGCGGATCGACTAGCGTGCCGACGAGATTCTCATCACACCAATGCGGCGATGTTTTCGTCACGGTCCTATCGGGCATGGCACAGTAGTGTCCGTGCGAATAACCGTGCTCGGCTGCTCGGGCAGCGTGGTAGGGCCGGATTCGCCCGCGTCGGGATATCTGCTCCGGGCACCGGACACACCGCCGTTGGTCATCGACTTCGGCGGCGGCGTGCTGGGTGCGCTCCAGCGCTTTGCCGATCCCGCCTCCGTGCACGTGCTCCTATCCCATCTGCACGCCGACCACTGCCTCGATTTGCCCGGCCTGTTCGTGTGGCGGCGCTACCACCCGTCGCGGCCCGACGGCAAGGCGTTGTTGTACGGCCCCGGCGACACCTGGTCCCGGCTGGGGGCGGCGTCGTCACCGTACGGCGGTGAAATCGACGACTGCTCAGACATTTTCGATGTTCGGCACTGGGTCGACGGCGAACCGATCACGCTCGGCTCGCTCACGGTGACGCCGCGGGTGGTCGCTCACCCGACCGAGTCGTACGGCCTGCGGATCACCGATTCGAGCGGCGCCTCGTTCGTCTACAGCGGTGACACGGGCGTCTGTGACCAGCTCGTCGAGCTGGCGCGCGACGCCGACGTCTTCCTCTGCGAAGCCTCCTGGACGCACTCGCCGGACCGCCCGCCCGCCCTGCATTTGTCGGGCACCGAGGCCGGCCGGACCGCGGCGCAGGCCGGCGTCCGCGAGCTGTTGTTGACCCACATCCCGCCGTGGACCTCGCGCGAGGACGTGATCAGCGAGGCCAAGGCGGAGTTCGACGGCCCCGTGCATGCGGTGGTGTGCGGCGAATCTTTCGATATCCGCCGCTCTGAAAGGGTCTGAGCAAGCCCGCGTTAGGGTTGGCGTCGTGACCAGACGAGAAGACGGCCGCCTTGACGACGAGCTTCGCCCCGTAGTCATCACCCGCGGATTCACCGACCACCCGGCGGGGTCGGTACTCATCGAATTCGGCCACACCAAGGTGATGTGCACCGCCAGCGTCACCGATGGGGTGCCGCGCTGGCGCAAGGGGTCGGGGCTGGGATGGCTGACCGCCGAGTACGCGATGTTGCCGTCGGCAACCCATACGCGCTCCGATCGCGAATCCGTGAAGGGACGGCCCTCCGGGCGCACCCAGGAGATCAGCCGACTGATCGGCCGGTCGCTGCGGGCCTGCATCGACCTGGCGGCGTTGGGGGAGAACACCATTGCCGTCGACTGCGACGTGCTGCAGGCCGACGGGGGCACCCGCACCGCCGCCATCACGGGCGCCTTCGTGGCCCTTGCCGACGCCGTGACCTACCTGGCGGCGGCGGGCAAGCTGTCCGATCCGCGACCGTTGTCGTGTGCCATCGCGGCGATCAGCGTCGGGGTGGTCGACGGCAGGATCCGGGTGGACCTGCCCTACGAGGAAGACGCGCGGGCAGAGGTTGACATGAACGTCGTCGCCACCGACACCGGGACACTCGTGGAGGTGCAGGGCACCGGCGAGGGCGCGACGTTCCCGCGTTCGACGCTGGACAAATTACTCGACGTGGCGCTGGCCGCCTGCGACAAGTTGTTCGCCGCCCAGCGCGAGGCGCTGGCCCTGCCGTATCCGGGTGAGCTGCCCGAGGGGGGCCCGGGGCCGAAGGCATTCGGCAGCTGACCCGCCTGCTGGTCGCCAGCCCCGTGGGGCGAACCCGTCAAGGCCTACTCAGAGGCCCCCGCACTGCGCCGGGCCGCTGAAGATCGTGGCCCAGGGAGGGCAACTGGGGTCACGTGGCGCCGGGCCCGTTTCTGCCTGCATGTGCGGCCCGGGTGGGTAATTCTCATCGGAAAAGTGATAGTCGTGGCAGGCGTTCATGTCCCAAGCGCCTACTACATTGCCGCCGGCCGGCAGGCGTTGCCCTGGGCACCAACATGCCGAATACTGACTGCAGCCCGGGGGGTTGGCCTGAGCGGTGCCGGCGGCCGGTCCCAGACCAGCCAGCCCGAAGGCGCCGAACACTAACATCGTCGCCGCGCACCCCGCGGTCAGTCGCTTCATAGACCTCACATTTTCCGCCGTTCCATCCGGCATGTACAGGGGTTTTCCGGTGCTGGCTACCCCGCTAGCACGGATACGGCCGGACGACGGAGACCCGACGCCCACCCACGCATCGCATAGCGATGTTCGCCACCGTCCCGAGCCCATGCTGAGCCCACCTTGCCGCCACGAGATGTTTTGGAGTAATTGATGATCCGGCTGCTGGTCGCCAGCCTGACCTTGGCCTAACTGTCCCGCGGTTTACCACCGCCGACACCGCGGCCAAGACGAGACAACTTCCGGTCGGTCATGATTCGTCCTTCTGCAGCTCGAATATTGGGATGGTGCGCGTTGTTTTTGACTGGTAGTTCGCGAACGCGAACGCGGGTACGGTCGCGTTGATCTTGGGGATGATCGCCTGACGTTCGGACGAGTCCAGCTCGTGCGCGACGACGTCGAACGAGTCGGTGGCGACTTCAACGCGCGCCCGCGGGTTGGCCCGCAGGTTGTGCACCCACCCCGGGTTGACGTCGGCGCCACCGTAACCCGCGACGATCAGCAGCTTGCCGTCGATACGGAAGACCACCAGCGGCGCGACGCGCGGCTCGCCGGACTTCGCGCCCTTCGTAGTGAGTAGCAACAGCTCGTTGCCCTCGAATCGTCCGCCGACCTCGCCTGCGTTGGCGCGAAACTCGTCGGTGATGTTGTTATTGAGCGCCTTGAGCGTCTCGTTATCGGGTTTCTGACTCACTCTGGACGAAGCTAATTCGTCGCCCTGTGTATTCCATGCGGAGCCTATTGCGTTGTATGCCGTGCCGGCACTGCTATGCGATTCGCGTCGCCGACCCATATCTCGCAGTCCGTAAGGTGGCCGGGGTGTATCGGCAACGGCCCAGATGCGTGTTTAGGAATAGATGATGACCCGCCTGCTGGTCGCCAGCCGCAACCCCAAGAAGCTCGCCGAATTGCGCCGGGTGCTCGACGCCGCTGGCTTGACGCGGCTGACGCTGGTTTCTTTACGTGACGTGCCGCCCTTCGACGAAGCGCCCGAGACGGGCGCGACGTTTGAGGACAACGCGTTGGCCAAGGCGCGGGATGCGTTCGCCGCAACGGGCCTGGCTTCGGTGGCCGATGACTCGGGCCTGGCGGTGGTCGCTTTGAACGGCATGCCCGGGGTGCTGTCGGCGCGCTGGTCGGGCGATCACGGCGACGACGCAGCCAACACCGCGTTGCTGTTGGCGCAATTGCGTGACCTGCCCGACGAACGGCGCGGCGCGGCGTTCGTGTCGGCCTGCGCCCTGGCCGGGCCGTCCGGCGAGGCCGTTGTCCGCGGCGAGTGGCCCGGCTGCATCGCCCGGCAACCGCGGGGAGACGGCGGCTTCGGGTATGACCCGGTCTTCATTCCAGAGGGGTCCGACCGCACCGCGGCCGAGCTGAGTCCCGAGGAGAAGGACGCGGTCTCCCATCGCGGGCGGGCTCTCGCGTTGCTAGTTCCGGCGCTTCGAAAGCTGGCCTAGCCGCGCACTTGAGCCCTACAGGCCGAAGCGGGCCTTCACGTCCCTGGTCTGAACCTGCTCGACGATGATGCCGACCAGCGGGATGGTCCCGGCAAGGAGCACACCGATCGTCTTGGGAATCGGCCACCGCACCTTGACCGCCAGATTGAACGCGGTCAGGACATAAATGAAGTAAACCCAGCCGTGGACCACCTCGATCCAGCGGATCTCGTGGTGGAGCGCGAGATGCGAGACGATCTCGTAGCACAGCGCGATCAGCCAGAGACCCGTCGTCCACGCCATGATCCGGTAGCCGAGCAACGCGGTACGGATCTTCTCGACGGGGAATGCCGACGCTGATCTCTCCGGTGTGGTCATGCGGTGGTCCTGTTCTGTTTTTCGGTGTCTTGTTTGGCAAGCTCGGCAAGGTAGGCGTTGTACTCCGCCAGCGCGGGGTCATCGGACGGCTGTTGCGTCGGCTTGGGGCGCTCGGGCAGCAAGCCGACGGGTATCTCGGTGAGGGCGGCGTCCTGCCGAGGCTCCGGCGGCATCTCTTCATAGCGCACGTATTTGCGGTACGCGTACACACAGAACCAGGCGAACAGCGGCCACTGCAGCGCATAGCCAAGGTTCTGGAACGTGCCCGAGACCGACTGGAACCTGGTCCACTGCCACCAGCCCAGCGCCAGGCAACCGCAGGCCGCAACGATCACCAAGGCGATCAGCGCGGGCCTGCGACGGTGAGTAGTGGACACCCCTTGAAGGTACCGCTCACGATTTGGGTCCGACGAATTCGTCGAGGCGCCGCCGACGGGTACGTCCGCGACCTGAGCGGTACGATCGGCACGCTGCGGGCGTGGCGAAATGGCATACGCGCCGGCTTTAGGTGCCGGTGCTCGAAAGAGCGTGAGGGTTCGAGTCCCTCCGCCCGCACCGTTATTTCGCGATCGCGGAGCGTCAAACCCTCTGTGCTGGGTACGTGACTCCACGGGGGATGAGGAGACGCCATGGCCACCGGAAATCAGCCACGCGAGGAAGCTCTGAGCGCGAAAGATGCGGAACTCGCCGAACGGGGAGCCGCCGAGGCTCGCGAACGAGCCGCGCACGCCGGGCTCTCGGCCGCGCGCAGCTTCGAAGAATCGGCCCGCAAACACGAACAAGTTGCGCGGGTGCAAGACCGGGCGGTCGAACAAGGCGTATCCCATGTGCGTGAACACCGCGACTCCGCCGCTCACCATCGCCAGTTCGCCGCAGAAGACCGCAAGCTCGCCGAGCTGAAGCGCAAGGAGTCCGAGGCCGACCTAGCTATCGACTAGGCGTCCAGGAAGCGCGCGCGAACCTCCGGCGGCGGCAGCGGACACGTGTCGTACTTGCCGAAGATGCGGTAGCGGACGTCGGCGACCCTGTCGTAGAGCCAGTCGCGCAGGGGAGTGGGGATGATGCGGGCAACCTCGAGCAGCTTCCACGGCCCGCCAAGGTAATCCACCACCCGCAACGCGGCTGCGGATCGCACGGCGACGCGCTCTCCCGGCTGGTCGGGCTCGTCGACGAACACCACGGAGTCCACGTCTTTGATGGATGGATGCCGGGCAAAGACCGCTTGGGCGAAGTCGCTGTCCAGGGTCGCAAAGCGCAGGGTGCCGTGGTGATCGAACCGAAGTATCGTGCGCACCGCCGCGTTGCAGACGCCGCAGACTCCGTCGTAGAGCAATACGGGCGGCACCGTTTCGCTGCGCACGCCTCCAGGCTACCGGCCAACAGCCCCACGGACCGCGAATTGACCTTTGGTAAGGCAACCCTTAGTTTGTGCGGTAACTTATCGAGTAGAGGGTCCGCCGGGCCGTTCGGTGAAGTCGTCGCGGAGTTGAGCGCCGCAGGAAGGGACCGCTGATGGCGCGCGGGTTCTCCGGTGTGATGTTGCGAAGCTTCGGCGCACGTGACCACGCCGCAACGGTGATCGAAACCGTCCAGATTGCGCCGCATTTCGTGCGAGTGCGCATGACGTCGCCGACGTTGTTCGAAGACGTGGACGCTGAGCCCGCCGCGTGGCTACGGTTCTGGTTTCCGGACCCGGACGGATCCAACACCGAGTTCCAGCGCGCCTACACAATCTCCGAGGCCGACGTCCCCAGCGGTCGCTTCGCCGTCGACATCGTGCTGCACGAGCCCGCCGGCCCGGCGTCGAAGTGGGCGCGCACCGTGCGGCCCGGCGCGACGATCGCCGTCATGGCGCTGATGGGCTCGTCGCGATTCGACGTGCCCGACGAACAGCCGGCCGGCTATCTGCTGATCGGCGACTCGGCATCGATCCCGGGGATGAACGGGATCATCGGGGTCATCCCCGACGACATCCCGATCGAGATGTATCTCGAGCAGCACGACGACAACGACGTCCTGATCCCGCTCGCCCAGCACCCTCGCCTGCATGTGCACTGGGTCGCGCGGCGCGACGAGAAATCCCTTGCCGCGGCGATTGATAACCGCGACTGGTCCAACTGGTACGCCTGGGCCACGCCCGAGGCGACGGTGCTCAAACATGTGCGGACTCGGCTGCGCGACGAGTTCGGTTTTCCCAAGCCCGTAATACATGCCCAGGCGTACTGGAGTGCCGGACGCGCAATGGGCACCCGCCGCGGCGACGAGCCGGAGTTCGTGAACAACGGTGCGCCCGAACAGATTACGGCGTCAGCCGACAACACACCTGCCCCGGCGGCCCGCGGAAGTTGGCGCGCCCAGGGCGCCGGCCGATTGCTCGCCCCGCTGCGCTCGGCGCTGATCCTCTCCGGCGTGTTGCAGGCCGTCATCACGGTGGTGCAGCTGGCGCCGTTCGTGCTGTTGGTCGAGCTGGCCCGGCTGCTGGTAGCCGGGGCGCCCGCATCGCGACTCTGGGACCTCGGGATCACCGCCGTCGCGCTGCTCGGAACGGGAACCGTGCTCGGTGCGGCCCTCACGCTGTGGCTGCACGTCGTCGACGCGCAGTTCGCCGCCGACCTGCGTTCGCGGTTGTTGCGCAAGCTATCTCGGTTACCGCTGGGCTGGTTTACCGCGCGCGGATCGGGCTCGATCAAGCAGCTGCTGCAGGACGACACGCTGTCGCTGCACTATCTGGTCACCCACGCCATCCCCGACGCGGTCGCGGCGATCGTCGCGCCGGTGGCGGTGCTGGTCTACCTATTCGTCGTCGACTGGCGCGTAGCGCTCGTGCTATTCGTGCCCGTCCTGGTGTACCTGGTGTTGACGTCGTCGCTCACCATTCAGTCGGGCCCGCGCATCCCGCAATCACAGCGCTGGGCCGAGAAGATGAGCGGCGAGGCCGGCGCCTACCTGGAAGGCCAGCCGGTGATCCGCGTCTTCGGCGGCGCGGCCGCATCGAGCTTCCGTCGCCGCCTGGACGAGTACGTCGAATTTCTGGTCTCCTGGCAGCGCCCGCTGGCCGGCAAGAAGACGTTCATGGACCTGGTTACCCGGCCATCGACGTTCCTGTGGCTGATCGCGCTCACGGGCACCCTGCTTACCGTCACCGGGCGGATGGATCCGGTGAACCTCTTGCCGTTCCTGCTGCTGGGCACCACCTTCGGCGCGCGACTGCTCGGGATCGCCTACGGGGTAGGCGGTATCAGCGCCGGCATGCTTGCCGCCCGGCGTCTGCAGAGCGCCCTTGACGAGCCCGAGCTCGACGTGCGAGAGCAGGACCGGTCCGGAGATTCGTCGGCGACGGTGGTTTTCGACGACGTCAGTTTCGGCTACCGCCCGGGTGTTCCGGTGATCCAGGGCGTCTCGCTGACGCTGCGACCCGGCACGGTCACCGCCCTCGTGGGCCCGTCCGGGTCTGGCAAGTCGACGTTGGCCGCCTTGCTGGCCCGCTTTCACGATGTCGACCAGGGCGTGATAGGTGTTGGGGCACAGGACATCCGGGCGATGACCGCCGACGAACTCTACGCAAAGGTCGGGTTCGTCCTGCAGGAGACCCAGCTGGTGCACGGCACCGTCGCGGAGAACGTCGCGCTGGCCGTCCCCGATGCCACCGCGGCGCAGATCCAGGAGGCGGCGCGTCAGGCCCAGATCCACGACCGGATCATGCGATTGCCCGACGGCTACGACACCGTGCTGGGCGCGGGAGGCGGCCTTTCGGGCGGCGAACGGCAGCGGCTGACCATCGCCCGGGCGATCCTGGCGGATACCCCGGTGCTGATCCTGGACGAGGCCACCGCGTTCGCCGATCCGGAATCGGAATACCTTGTGCAGCAGGCGCTTAACCGGTTGGCCCAGGATCGCACCGTTTTGGTGATCGCCCATAGATTGCACACGATCGCCGGGGCCGACCAGATCGTCGTGCTCGACCACGGCCGGATCGCCGAACGCGGCACCCACGAGGAGCTTTTTGCCGCCGACGGTCGGTATCGACGGCTGTGGGAGCGTGGCCGTCGAGACCCGGTCGCGGCCAACACGGTTCAGCAGGGGGCGCGATGATCCGCACGTGGTTGGGCCTGGTGCCCGCGGATCGCCGCGCCAAGGTGATCGCCTACGCCGCGCTCGCGGTGCTCTCCGTGGTGGTGCGGGCGGTGGCCACCGTCCTGCTGGTGCCCCTGGTGGGCGCCCTGTTCAGCGACGATCCGCACCGCGCGCTGGTGTGGCTGGGCTGGCTCTCCGCCGCCACCGTCATCGGATGGGCGATCGACACCGCGACCGCGCGCATCGGCTTCGGCCTCGGCTTTGCGGTGCTCGACCACAGTCAGCACGACGTAGCGGACCGATTGCCCGGCGTCCGGCTGGACTGGTTCACCGCCGAGCACACCGCGACCGCACGGCAGGCGATTGCCGCAACGGGACCCGAACTGGTCGGCCTCGTCGTCAACCTGCTGACCCCGCTGATTTCCGCCATCCTGCTGCCCGCGGCCATCGGGCTGGCGTTACTCCCGATCTCATGGCAGCTCGGCGCGGCCGCGCTGGGCGGCGTGCCCCTGCTGCTGGGGGCGCTGTGGGCGTCGGCGCGGTTGACGCGGCGAGCCGACGCCGCGGCCGACGAAGCCAATGGCGCCCTCACCGAACGGATCATCGAATTCGCCCGCACCCAGCAGGCATTGCGGGCCGCGCGGCGGGTCGAGCCCGCGCGCAGCCTGGTCGGGGATGCGCTGGCCGCGCAGCACGGCGCGACCATGCGGTTGCTGTCCATGCAGATCCCGGGCCAGCTGCTGTTCAGCCTTGCCAGCCAGCTTTCCCTGATCCTGCTGGCGGGGGCGACAGCCGCGCTGACGGTAAACAAAACGGTCACGATCCCGGAAGCCATCGCCCTGATCGTCGTGATTGTCCGCTATCTGGAGCCGTTCACCACGATCAGCGAGCTGGCACCGGCATTGGAAAGCACCCGCGCCACGCTCGATCGCATTCGCTCGGTCCTCACCGCGCCGCTGATGAACGCCGGGGCGGCCACGTTGCCCGACGCCGCCGCGGCGCCGCGCATCGAGTTCGACGACGTCACTTTCCGGTATGACGGGGCGGCGGCGCCGGTGCTCGACGGGGTGAGCTTCTCATTGGCGCCGGGGAGCACCACTGCGATCGTCGGACCGTCCGGATCGGGCAAGAGCACCATCCTGGCGCTGATCGCGGGGCTGCACGAACCCACCCGCGGCCGGGTCCTGATCAACGGGGTCGACGCGGCGACGCTTGACGCCGAAGCCCGACGGGCGGCGAGCAGCGTGGTTTTCCAACATCCCTACCTGTTCCACGGGTCGATCCGCGACAACGTGTTCGCCGGGGATCCCGGCGCCGGCGATGACCAGTTCAAACGGGCCGTCGCCCTCGCCCGCGTAGACGAACTCATCGGTCGGCTGCCCGATGGCGCCGACACGGTCGTCGGCGAGGCCGGTTCCGCGCTGTCCGGTGGTGAACGCCAACGGGTCAGCATCGCGCGGGCACTGCTCAAGCCGGCGCCGATCCTGCTGGTCGACGAGGCGACCAGCGCCCTGGACACCGAGAACGAGGCCGCGGTGGTCGGCGCGCTCACCCTCGACCCGCGCTCACGCACCCAGGTGATCGTCGCGCACCGGTTGGCCAGCATCAGCCACGCCGACCGCGTCCTGTTCCTGGACGACGGCCGAGTGGTCGAGGACGGAACGGTCGACGAATTGCTCGCGGCGGGTGGGCGTTTCGACGAGTTCTGGCGCCAGCAGCATGCGGCCGCCGACTGGCGGATTCTCGCCGACTAGGTCACCGTAGTTGACCGCAGCACTTGCGGTATGCCTTACAGTTTGTCAGTCGGACGGAGCTGTCCGGGTACAGGAGGCGTGCTGTTCATGAGTGCTGTGGTGTCGATTCCGCGGTATCCCGGCGACGTGACCCCGCAATGGCTGTCGGCCGCGCTCAGCGGGCGTGGCGCCCCTGTCGAGGTTGCCGACGTCGACGTGGTCGCGATCGGCACCGGGCAGACCGGTGCCACCTACCGGGTGTGCGCCCGGTACGCGACGGACCCCGGTGACCTGCCGCAGACCTTCGTCATCAAACTGCCGGCCCTGGACGACAGCGTGCGCGACCGGGTCGTCATCGGATATCGCAGCGAATGCGCGTTCTACTCATCGGTGGCGGACCGGGTGCAGGTGCCGACGCCGCAGTGTTTCTACTCCGAGATCACCGAGGATGCAATGGATTTTGCGTTGCTCCTCGCCGACCAGGCGCCGGCGGTGCAGGGCGATCAGCTGGCCGGGTGCGGGGAGACCGAAGCGCGCCTCGCGGTTACCGCTCTGGCCGGGCTGCACGCGCCCAGCTGGTGTGATCCCGTCTGGCTCGACTTCCCGGGCATCGCGTTCGCCAGGCCGGACGAGGCCGGCGCCGGCGGCATGGGCGAAGTGGCGAAGATGAGCGCCGATATCACCCTGGACAAGCTTGGCGACCGGATGAGCGCCGCGGACCGCGAGACCTTCAGCGCGGCAATGGGTTTGGTTACGCCGTGGCTGCTATCCGAGTATGACCGGTTCGCGCTCCTGCACGGCGACTATCGCCTGGATAACCTGCTCTTCGATCCGGACCGGACCCGGGTCAGCGTGGTCGACTGGCAGACGCTCGGCGTCGGTTTGCCGGCCAGGGATCTCGCCTACTTCACCGCGACGAGCCTCAATTCGCACCTGCGCGCGAGCATCGAAGAACGGCTCGTCGCCGACTATCACCGCGCCTTGGTGGAGCGCGGGGTCACCGGCTATGACCGCGAAACCTGCTGGCGCGATTACCGGCTCGGTGTGCTGCAGGCGCCGCTGATCTCGGCGCTCGGATTCGCGTTCGCGGCCGCCACCGAACGTGGCGACGACATGGTGTTGGCCATGCTCGCCCGCGGCTGCCAGGCGATCCGTGAGCTCGGGACGCTGGAACTAATCGGCTGATGCCTCAGAGGTCGCCGGTGAAATCCGCGCTGAGCCAGCGGTCGGGGCGGATGGTGAACAACACCTCTTCCACCCCCTCCATGCTGCGGATGAACGCGCGGCCGCCTTCCTCGCCGAGGTAGCGGATGGCGACGGCCTCCTGCACGTCGGCCGGGGCGGGGTTGGTGGTCTCGACGATCGTGCCCTCGACCACCACGTATTGGTAGGGGGGCTCTTCGCGCTGGACCACCAGCGTCACCTTGCCGGCCCGCTCGATGAGCCGCGCCTTGCGGCTGGACGCCCCGGTCATGATCCGGATGTCGCCGCCTGGGGTGTAGTCGTACCAGATCGGGACGCTGGCGGGCGGGCGGCCGTCGGCGGCGTCGACGGACAGCACGGCCACGTGCTTGGCGGCCAAAAACTCCTGACGTTCGCTCTCGGTGAAGGCTTTCATGTGCCCTGCAAGCGCCGACCCCGGCGAATATATTCCCCGGATCGGGCGACCGGTCAGTACTGCGTCGAGCCCTGATCGACCGGGATGCGGGCGGCGGTGACCTTGCGGGACTCGTCGCTGGCCAGCCAGCACACCGTATCGGCGATCTCCTCCGGCTCGGCAACCCAGTCGGGCAGGAACGGGGTGAGGACATTGGACAGCTGGGGGTTGGTCTCCATGGCCTTGCCCACCGCCGCGACCATGTCGCCCGTTCCCATCGGAGTGTTCACCGGCCCGGGATGAACGCTGTTCACGCGGATCGAATGCTTGCCCAGCTCGGCGGCGAAAGCCCGCGCCATTCCGGTGACGGCGTGCTTGCTTGCCGTGTAGTGAATCATGAACGGCTGCATCTTCATGCCGGCCGCGGAACTGATCAGAATGATGGAGCCGCCGCGACCACCCTCGATGATCTTGTCCGCGCCGGCCATCACGGTGTTCCAGGTACCGGTCACGTTGATGTCCATGACGTCGCGGAAGTTTTCCGGCGTGATGTCGTTCCAGGCCTGCGGGGCCGCGACCCCGGCGTTGGCGACGATGATGTCCAGCCGCCCGAGGGCCGCGACACCGTCGTCGACCGCCTTGCGCAGCCCCTCGAAGTCGCGGGTGTCCACCACCGAGGCGATGATCCGGCGGTTCGTTTCCTCAACCAGGCGAACGGTCTCGCTCAGATCGTCGGGAGTCGCCGGGTCGTAGGGGACGCAGGACGGCAGCTTGCCGGCGATGTCGACGGCGATGATGTCGGCGCCCTCCCGCGCCAGACGAACGGCGTGCGCACGGCCCTGCCCGCGCGCGGCTCCGGTGATGAATGCCACTCTGCCTGCAAGCTTCCCGCTCATAGTTTGCTCCCCTACTGGTACGGCCGCTCTTATCGCTGAGCCGCCTTGACGAGGTTCGATCCGATGATCAAACGCTGAATCTCGCTGGTGCCCTCGTACAGTCGCAGCAGGCGTACGTCGCGGTAGATGCGCTCGACGGCGACGCCACGCATATAACCGCTGCCGCCGTGGATTTGAACCGCGAGATCCGCGACATTGCCGGCCATTTCGGTGCAGAAGACTTTGGCCGCCGACGGGGCGATTCTGCGATCCTCGCCTGCGACCCACTGCCGGGCGGCATCGCGCACCAGCGCCCGGCCGGCCATCACCGCGGTCTGCTGATCGGCGAGCATCGCTTGCACCAACTGGAAGTTTCCGATCGGCGTTCCGCCCTGGGTTGCGGTGGCGGCGTAGGAGACCGATTCGTCGAGCGCGCGTTGAGCGGCGCCCACCGCCAGGGCGGCGATGTGTACCCGTCCCCGGGCCAGCGAGGTCATCGCCGCTCGATATCCGATGTCTTCGCTGCCGCCGATCAGCGCGTCGGATCCGACGCGGACGTCGTCGAAGCTGACGTCGGCCGTCCAGGCACCTTCCTGCCCCATCTTGGCGTCCTTGGCCCCCACCTCGACGCCCGCGGCGTCCGCGGGCACCAGGAAGACGGCGATTCCCGGGCCCTGGTCGTCGGCCGGCCGGGTGCGTGCGAACACGACGAACAGATTGGCGACGGGCGCGTTCGTGATGAAACGCTTCTGCCCGGAGATCACCCAATCGCCTTCGTCGCGAACGGCTTTGGTGCGCAGACCGGCCGGGTTGGATCCGGCGCCCGGTTCGGTCAGCGCGAAGGAGGCGACGACGTCGCCGGTCGCAATCGATTCCAGCCAGCGGGATTTCTGCTCATCGGTACCGAAGCCCACCAGGACTTGCCCGGCGATGCCGTTGTTGGTGCCGAACATCGAACGCAGTGCCAGGGACGTGTAGCCCAACTCCATCGCAAGCTCGACGTCTTGCACGAGGTTGAGGCCCAGGCCGCCCCACTCCTGCGGAATCGCGTAGCCGAACAGGCCCATCTTCTTGGCCTCGTCGCGGAGGTCGTCCGGAACGCGGTCCTGCTCGAGGATCTCCTGCTCGCGGGGTACGACGGCGCTACGAACGAATTGCCTTGTCTGAGCGAGGATCTCTCGGAAATCATCGTCCGAGACTTCGGCGACTTCGGCGGTGGCCATCGGCTCCACGCTCCTCTCCTGGCCCGGGTCACCCCGGTTCAGAGCAGGATCCTATATCAAATATGATATTTGCCTTGAGGGTGTCCGATGGTGGAGACGACAGTGAAGGATGTGACCAGGTGTCGTTGTTGGCAGGTCAGGCCGCGGTAATCACGGGCGGAGCGCAAGGACTGGGGCTTGCCATCGCGGAGCGCTTTGTCGCCGAGGGCGCCCGGGTTGTGCTCGGCGACGTCAATCTCGAGGAAACCCAGGTCGTGGCCAAGGAATTGGGCGGTGACGACGTAGCGGTCGCGGTCCGCTGCGATGTCACGCAGGCGTCCGACGTCGAAACCCTGATCCAAACTGCGGTTGAGCGCTTCGGCACCCTGGACATCATGGTCAACAACGCCGGCATCACGCGCGATGCGACCATGCGCAAGATGACCGAGGAGCAGTTCGATCAGGTCATCGCCGTGCATTTGAAGGGGACCTGGAACGGCACTCGGCTCGCGGCGGCGGTCATGCGCGAAAACAAGCGTGGCGCGATCATCAACATGTCCTCGGTGTCGGGCAAGGTCGGCATGGTCGGGCAGACCAACTACTCGGCGGCCAAGGCGGGCATCGTCGGCATGACCAAAGCCGCGGCCAAAGAGCTGGCCTACCTGGGCGTCCGGGTGAACGCGATCGCCCCCGGTTTGATCCGCTCCGCCATGACGGAGGCTATGCCGCAGCGTATTTGGGATTCAAAGGTTGCCGAGGTGCCGATGGGCCGGGCCGGTGAGCCCAGCGAAGTCGCCAGCGTGGCGCTGTTCCTGGCGTCCGACCTGTCGTCGTACATGACTGGCACCGTCATGGAAATCACCGGCGGCCGACACCTATGAGTGCGGTCCGTGAATCCGTTGTCTGTGAACCCGTCAGGACGCCGATCGGGCGCTACGGCGGAATGTTCAAGGCGCTGAACGCGGTCGACCTCGGCGTCGCCGCGCTGAAGGGGTTATTGGAGCGGACCGAGCTGGCGCCCGAGGCGGTGCAAGACGTCGTCCTGGGTCACTGTTATCCCAGTAGTGAGGCGCCGGCGATCGGGCGTGTCGTGGCGCTGGATTCGGGCCTGCCGGTGACGGTTCCCGGCATGCAGGTCGACCGGCGTTGCGGCTCGGGCCTGCAGGCGGTCATTCAGGCGTGTCTGCAAGTGGGTAGCGGCAATAACGATCTCGTCATCGCCGGCGGCTGCGAAAGCATGAGCAACGTCGCCTTCTACTCCACCGACATGCGCTGGGGCGGCGCCCGTAGCGGCGTCCGGGTGCATGACGGCCTGGCCCGTGGGCGCACCACCGCCGGTGGCCGGCACTACCCGGTGCCGGGCGGCATGCTGGAAACCGCCGAGAATCTGCGCCGCCAGTACGACATCTCACGCCAGGAGCAGGACGAGCTGGCGGTGCGGTCGCACCAGCGCGCGGTGGCCGCGCAGAAGGACGGCATCCTGTCCGAGGAGATCATTCCCGTTGCGGTGCCTGGCCGCCACGGCGAGGAACTGATCGACATCGACGAACATCCGCGCGCCGACACATCGGTCGAGTCGTTGAGCAAGCTGAAACCCGTCCTGCTGAACGAGGATTCGGAGGCCACCGTCACCGCCGGCAACGCCAGCGGGCAGAACGACGCGGCGTCGATGTGCGTGGTGACCACGCCCGAGAAGGCCGCCGAGCACGGTCTGAAGCCGTTGGTGCGCCTGGTGTCGTGGGCGGTGGCGGGGGTCGCGCCCAACATCATGGGGATCGGGCCGGTACCGGCGACGGAGGTGGCGCTGGAAAAGGCCGGCCTGCGGCTGTCCGACATCGACCTCATCGAACTCAACGAAGCCTTCGCCGCGCAAGCGCTCGCAGTCATGCGGGAATGGGATTTCGGGGCCGCCGACCACGAGCGCACCAATGTGCATGGCTCCGGCATCTCCCTGGGCCACCCGGTCGGTGCGACGGGTGGGCGGATGCTGGCCAGCCTGGCGCGCGAGCTCAACCGCCGTGAGGCGCGCTACGGGCTGGAGACCATGTGCATCGGTGGCGGCCAGGGACTGGCCGCGGTGTTCGAGCGGGTCGCCCCGACGTGACCGGGCCCTTGAGCGGCCTCACCGTCGTGGAGGTGTCCAGCTTCGTCGCCGCCCCGCTGTGCGGCATGACGCTCAATCAGCTTGGCGCTGAGGTGATCCGCATCGATCCGATCGGTGGCGCGTCCGACGTCCACCGGTGGCCGCTGGCGGCGGACGGCACATCGATCTACTGGACCGGGCTGAACAAGGGAAAGCGCTCGGCCACCATCGACTTGCGGTCTCCCGACGGGCAAGAGCTGGTCCAGCGGCTCATCGTCGAGGGGGACGGCCTGGTGGTGACCAACGCCGCCGGCCTGTCCTGGCTCAGCCACGACGTATTGACGAACAAGCGGCCCGACGTCATCCACGTGCAGCTGCTCGGACGCGGCGATGGTTCCACCGGAGTGGATTACACGGTCAACGCCGGCATCGGATTCCCGCTTGTCACCGGCCCCGCCGATCACGCCGGCCCGATCAACCACGTGCTGCCGGCGTGGGACGTGTGCTGCGGCCTGTACGCTGCGCTGGCCGTCGTCACCGCCGTCCGCCGCCGGGACGAAACCGGTGCGGGCGCGCGGATCAGCGTGGCGCTCGAGGACGTCGCGCTGGCCACCGCCGGAAACCTGGGACTGCTGACCGAGCCGCAAGTAACCGGCACGCAACGGCAGCGCCTGGGCAACGCCATCTACGGACAGTACGGACAGGACTTCACCAGCCGCGACGGCGCCCGGTTCATGATTGTCACCCTGACCCGCCGGCACTTTCGCGACCTGGTCGACGTGACGGGCACCGGTACCGCGATAGCGGCGCTCGCTGAGGCGCTGGGTGTCGACTTCGGCTCCGAGGGTGACCGTTACCGATACCGCGACGTGCTGTCCGGCCTCTTCGGCATCTGGTTCGCCGACCACACCGCCGAGGAGATCACCGACACGCTGTCGGGCACCACGGTGCTCTACGAGCGGTACCGCACCTTCGCGGAGGTCGCGGCGAGCCCGAAAGTGACTGCCAACCCAGTGTTTTCCCTCTTGCACCAGGAGGGCCTGGGCGACTATTTCGCCCCCGGCCTGCCGGTCGCGTTCGACGGCGCCCACCCCGCCGGCACGTGCGCCCCGGCCTTGGGGCAAGACACCGCCGACGTCCTCGAGCGGCGCTTGGGATTGACGAGGGCCGACATCGAACGCCTGACAGACGCCAAGACAATCGCTTGCTGAGCAAGCCGATACGGAAAGACAACGCATGACCAAACTCGCCCAGACCCTCGGGTTGACCGAATTCCAGAACGAAATAATCGCCACCGTAAGGCAATTCGTCGACAAGGAAGTCATCCCCAACGCCGCGGAACTCGACCGCGGGGACACCTACCCACAGGACATCGTCGACCGGATGCGCGACATGGGCCTATTCGGGCTGATGATTCCGGAGGAGTACGGGGGTTTGGGAGAGTCGCTGCTGACGTACGCGCTGTGCGTCGAAGAGCTGGCGCGCGGTTGGATGAGCGTGTCCGGAGTACTCAACACGCACTTCATCGTGGCCTACATGCTGCGCCAGCACGGCACTGATGCGCAGAAGCAACGGTTCCTGCCGCGCATGGCGACCGGCGAGACGCGGGGGTCCTTCTCGATGTCAGAGCCGGAACTGGGCTCCGACGTCGCCGCCATCCGGACTCGGGCGGTGCGCAATCCGGACGGCGACTACACCATCAACGGCCAAAAGATGTGGCTGACCAACGGCGGGAGCTCGACGCTGATCGCGGTGCTCGTTCGCACCGACGAAGGGGCCGACAAGCCGCACCGGAACCTGACCACCTTCTTGGTCGAGAAGCCAACGGGTTTCGGCGAAGTCGTGCCCGGCCTGGTCATACCCGGCAAGATCGACAAGCTGGGATACAAGGGAATCGACACCACCGAACTCATCTTCGACGGCTACCAGGCAAGCGCCGACGACATTCTCGGCGGTAGCCCCGGCCAGGGCTTCTTCCAGATGATGGACGGCATCGAAGTCGGCAGGGTCAACGTGTCGGCCCGGGCGTGCGGTGTCGGCATCCGAGCCTTCGAGCTCGCGGTCCGATACGCCCAGCAGCGCCACACCTTCGGCAAGCCCATCGCCGAGCACCAGTCCATCGCATTCCAGCTCGCCGAGATGGCCACCAAGATCGAAGCGGCACACCTGATGATGGTCAACGCGGCCCGGCTGAAAGACTCGGGTGAGCGCAACGACGTCGCCGCCGGGATGGCCAAATATCTGTGCAGCGAGTATTGCACCGAGGTCACCCAGCAGAGTTTCCGGATCCACGGCGGTTACGGCTATTCCAAGGAATACGAGATCGAGCGGCTGATGCGTGACGCTCCGTTCCTGCTGATCGGCGAGGGAACCAGCGAAATCCAGAAGAACATCATCAGCAAGCGACTACTCGCCGAATATCAGGTGTAGCGATGACGATCCCGGATTTCGCCGCGCGACCGCAACTTTCGGACGATGTCGCGCGCTTCATCCGTCGGAGAATCTTCGATGGCACCTACGTTGCGGGGTCCTACGTCCGCCTGGACCAATTGGCCGCCGAATTGGGAATCAGCGTCACACCGGTGCGGGAGGCGCTCTTCGCCCTGCGCGCGGAAGGCCTGATCGCGCAACAGCCCCGACGGGGCTTCATGGTGCTGCCGGTGACGGGCCGAGACGTCACCGACGTCGCGAACCTGCAGGCTCACGTCGGTGGCGAACTCGCGGCGCGGGCCGCGATCAACATCACCGATGACCAACTGCGCGAACTCAAACAGATCCAGGCGGAACTCGAAGACGCGTACGCCGGCGATGATGACGAGCGGACGGTGGGTCTCAACCACCAATTCCACCGCGCCATCAACGTTGCCGCGGACTCGCCGAAGCTCGCCCAGCTGATGTCGCAGATCACCCGCTATGCACCGGAATCGGTGTTCCCCGCCATCCAAGGTTGGCCCGAGCAGTCAATGCGGGACCATCGGCGCATTCTGTCCGCCTTGAAAAAACGTGACGACCAGCTCGCCCGCGCGGCGATGTCGCAACATCTCGCCGCCGGCGCGGTTCCGCTGATCGATCACCTCACCGCCCGCGGGGTGGTCATGGACGCTGATCGTCCCGCGTCTCACTGAACTCGCCTGGCTCTTGTCGCGCGGATAGGCCCCGGCCTACGCTGCGTTTGCGGGGGGCGATTAGGCAAAGCGAGGAAATATGTCCCAAACGCTTCGCGCATCCGCCGTCTTCGTTGCAACGGTGACGGTTATCGCCCTGGCGGCGCCGGCGAACGCCGACCCGCTCGATCCGATCCCCGGCAACGGCGTTTTCGTCGTAGGGCCTGACATCGCACCCGGCCTTTACCACACGGGCGGCTCGGGGTCCGCCTTCGGAGTGTGGATAAACAACGTGCCGACCCAGGACTCCATGTGCTCATGGTTCACCTACAGCACACCCGATGCGAACAAGGACCACGTACTCCAGACGAATACCTCGATCGGTCCGATGTACGCGAATATCAACACGTCGGTCAAGGCCTTCGAGTCGCAGAATTGCCAACCCTGGACACGGGTTTCCTAAGGCGGATTCGCGTCGATCAACATCTCACGCAGCCGGCCGGTATCGACTTTGCCGGTGCCGCCGCGCGGGACGTCGTCCGCGGATTCCAGCAGTAGCCAGACCGTCGGTACCTTGAAAGCGCTCAGCAGCTTTCGCGCGGCCCGGGCAAGTCGATCGGCGGTTGCCTCGCCGCCGCAGACCACGACCGCGCCCACCCGGTCGCCCGCCGTTCCGGGCACGCTGGTGACAAAGACGCCATGGACCCCGCCGATGGTGCGCAGCGCGCGTTCGACCTCGCTGGGGTAGACGGTGGCGCCGCTGACCTTGAACATGTCGTCGGAACGTCCGCGGTAGAACAGGAATCCCTCTTCATCGAGGTGGCCCAGGTCGCCGGTGGGGTAGAAGCCGTCGGCGGTGAACAGTTCTTCTCGGCTGCGACCGCAGATGCCGCGCAGCGTGTGCGGTCCCCGAATCTGGATCATGCCCACGCCGCCGGTCGGCACGGGCTCGCAGCTGTCGGGATCCACGACGCGAACCTCCATGCCCGGGAACGGCTTTCCGCAACTGCCCCACGCCGTCTCGGGCATGTCGGTGTCGGCGGAATAGCCGCAGTACGGACCGAACGCCTCGGTCATGCCGAACAACGTGGCCCGAGCGCCGGGTTGGGCCCGCTGTTCGGGCGGGAGGATGGCCTGCAGGCTCCCCGGCCGCAGGGCCGCCAGATCGGCGCCGACCGTGGCGGCGTGCCTGGCCAACGTCTCCGCTTGGTCTGGCCAGCCGCGAAACAGCGTCACCCGCTCGGCTTCCAGCAGGCGCAGCGTGGTCTCCGGCCGCGGGATCTCCTCCGTCACCAGGGTGGCGCCGGCCAACAGCGTGGACAGGATTCCGCTGCCGAAGCCGCCCACCCAGAAGAACGGCATGGGTAGATACAGCCGGGTGTCGGCGGTGATGCAGCGCGCGGCCAGGCCCGACCGTACGGCCCCCAGCGCACTGCCGTGAGAATGCAGGACCCCCTTGGGGGCCCCACTGCTGCCGGAGGTGAACATGATGACCAACGGGTCGGCGGCCGTGACCGTCTCAGCCATGGCATCGACGATTCGGCGGACCGGCTCGCTGGCGGTGGCGTCGGCGAGCCGGTCGGTCGTCCAGACCTGATGCAAGGCAGGAAGTTCGGGCTGCAGGTCCTGAAGCTCATCGAGATAGCGATGACCGCGAAATTCGTCGACGCTGACCAGGAACTGCACGGCCGCGACACGCAACTGCGCGGCGAGCTCTACTGCCTGCAGCAGCGTGCTCAGCGGTACCAGCACGGCGCCGATGCGGGTCAGCGCGACAGCGACCTGCACCCAGCGAGTGCTATTGGGCATGATCAGGCCCACCCGAGTGCCTTTGCCCACACCGGCTTCGACGAACACCGCGGCCAATTCGCCTGTGGTGAGGTCGAGTTCGCGATAGCTGATCCGCGACGTAGGGTCGACGACCATCGGTGTGTCGCCGTCGTGGTGGGAGCGGAACCGTACCAGTCCGTCGATGGTGTCAGGCATCGAAGAGCTCTCGCAGTCCCCGTGTGTCGACCTTGCCGCTGGAGAGCAACGGCAGTTGGGAGCGCGACACGGCGAGAAGTCGCCGCGGGATCTTGTACGCCGACAATTCCGCCTTCAGCCCATCGCGCAGCGCCGCCTCGTCCAACGCGGCGCCGTCCGGGACCACCACGGCCGCCGCGACCAGCTGTCCGCGTTGGGCATCGGGGACACCCACGACGTGGGCCGTCAATCCGCCGGTGACCCTGCCGATGGCCCGCTCCACCTCGTCCGCGGAGACGTTGGCGCCCGCCGTTTTAATCATCGTGCTGAGCCGGCCGAGATAGTAGAAGAATCCGTCGGCGTCGGCGCGCACCAAATCGCCGGTATGGAACCAGCCGTCGGCGTCGAAGCACTCCTCGCGACTGCGTCGGTAGTAGCCCTGCATCACGTACGGTCCGCGGATGCACAGTTCTCCGGCCTCGCCGACGCCGACCTGAAGGCCGGTTTCGGTGTCGATGATTCTGGTGTCGAAGCCGGGTGCCGGCTTGCCGAACGATCCGCGCCGGTTCTCGGGTTGATCGGTTTCGTCGTCGCTGATCAGCACGACGCTGCCGGCTTCGGTCATGCCCAGCATGTTGTGCCGTAGTTCCGGGTCGGCCGGTCGGACGTCGGGCGCCATGATGGGGTACAGGTTGCCTCGCCGCAGCGATGACAATTCCCGTCGCGGGAAGCTCGGATGATCGGCCAGGTGTGCGATGCCGGCGCTGAAACCATTGGTCATGCTGGGTCTTTCGGCTTCGAGCAAGTCGAGCGTCTCAGCGGGATCGGTGGCATTGGAGCACACCAGCGTCGACCCGGCGACCAGGGCGGCGAGTAGCCCGAACGCGAAACCGCCGATCCAGAAGAAGGGCGAATTGCAGAACAGCTTGTCCTCGGACGTCAAACCGCGGATCCTGTTGAGATTCCGCTGGTGTCCGAGCAGCGCCGCGTGCGTGTGCACGACCCCCTTGGGGGCACTGGTGGAGCCCGACGTGTAGACGATGGCAAGGGGATCGCAACCGTGGACATCGTCTTGCGTCGCCGCGAGCAGCTCGGGGGCCACGGTGCCGGCCAGCCGGTAGAACCGTTCGATGTCGCGGACGCGGCGCGCCGCGCCCGGGCGGTAGCCGATGCCGACCTGCCGCAGTTGGGGCGCGGTTGGGGAGAACAAGCGACGGTCGGATTCGAACTCAGGGTCCGACAGCACCTGTTCGAGCCGTTGGACATAGTCGTGGGTACGGAAAGCCGCTGCAATCAGGAGGATTTCGACGTCGCTATCCAGGAGCTGCTCGCGCATCTCGCGAACGGTGACGAACGTGGAGAAGGGCACCACCACGGCACCGATCCGCGCCGCCGCCAGCATTGCGACGACGAACTCGGGCCCGTTGGGGTAGAGCAGGCCCACATGCGAGCCCTTGCCGGCCCCGATGGCGAGCAGCCCGCGGGCGAGCTTTGCCGAGCGAACCTCGGCTTCCCGGTAACCGATGCGCTCACCGTCGCAGACGAGTAGCGGATGGTCAGCACGCGAGCGGGACTGGTGGGTCAGGACCTCGGCGACCGTCGTGGTGTCACCGCGCATGGTCGCTGTGGGCGGGTGCGCCGAAAAATCGCTGGACCTCACCCAGATCGGCTTTGCCCGACGGTGTCCGCGGAATGGCGTCGACGATCGCGATCTCGGTGGGAATCTCGTACCGCGCCAGCCGCGTTCGCAGATAGTCCACCAGTGCGTCGCATTCGACGCAGGCGGGCTCGCGCAGTTCCACCATCGCGGCCGGCGTCGCGCCGAGGCGCTGGTCGGGCCGCCCGACGACCGCCGCTGCGGCCACCGCGGGGTGGCTCTCCAGGGCGGTGCGCACGTCGTCGGGCATCACCTTGAACCCGCCGCGGATGATTGCCTGGTCGGCCCGGCCGACGATCCAGACGAAGCCGTCCGCGTCGATGCGCGCCATGTCCGTGGTCCGCATCCACTGAGCGGACGGCCCCAGTTGTCCCGGCTTGACTTCGAGCAGGCCGACCTGGTCAGGGTCGAGCGGCGTGCCGTCGTCGGCGACCACCCGGAGCTGCGCGCCGGGGTTGGCGCGGCCGACGCTACCCCGTTTGGTGGGCCAATATCGCTGGTAATCGGGCAGCGTCCAGCCGGCCACGCCGCCGCCGAACTCGGTTGCGGCGTAAGAGGTCAACACCGGGATGCCGTACTTGTCGGTGAAGGCATCGGCGTCGTCGGCCGTCAGCGGGGCCGTGCCGCAGGTGACGGCGCGGATGCTCTCCAGGTCGGCCCTCGGCACGTCGGAGTGCAACACCGTCCGCAGGGCCGCGGGTACCAGCGATACGGTGCGCGGCCGGTGCCTGCGCACGGCCTCTGCCCACGCAGTCAGCTCGAATCGCTCGAGCAGCGCGAATGGTCTCCCCTCGGCGATGCATTGCAGCACGCGGAAAACACCGCCGATGTGCACCAGCGGCGAGTTGACGATCGCGACGCTGCGCCGCAGCTCGGTGGGTGCCGGGGCGCGGCCGGCCTCAGCGCCCATCACGCTGCGGGCCAGCGTGTCGTAGCCGAGGTCGATTCGTTTGGGCGGACCCGTCGTACCGCTGGTCAACATGCGCACCGCGATGCCGGGGTGCGGGTCGCTCTCGTTCGCCGGCGGAACCTTTACGCGGGCGGCCTGGGGATCGTCTAATCGGCCCGAGATCGCCACGGTGCTCGCATCGGTCGTCGGGGGCACCAGTGTCGTCAGGTCGTCGTGTTCCCCGATGATCAGCGGCAGCCGCAGCCCGGCGATGTCGGCCCGTGTGCGCTCGTCCCCGCGGGACGGGTTGATGACGACGACGGTGCCGCCGCCGAGCAGCACCCCGAGAAAGGCCGCCACCTGACCCGGGCGGTTGCGCAGCAGCATACCGACTTCGCCACCGACGGTGAGGGCGGCGATGCGCTGTGCAATGGCGCGAACCTCGGCCCATGAAATCCATTGGCCGTCAAACTCGATCGCGTGCGCGTCCGGCTCCAGGTCGAGGACGTCGGCGATGCGCTGACTGAGCGGGTGCGGAGGCATCAGCGGATTTTCGGGGTGCGGACGGCGCCTTCGTCGCCGGAATTCCGCTGGGCGGCAAGTTCCGCCGCCCCGAGCGGGTTGCCCAATCGGGTATAGATCAGCCCCTGCTCCATGGCCGCGCGATACGGCTTGTCGAGCGACTCCCAAATCGCCTTCACCGTGCCCTGAGTCGCGGTCGGCGGCTTCGCGGCGATCGTCGCGGCAATCTCGTGCGCGCGGCCCCAGAGCTGCTCGGCGGGGACGACTTCCGACACAAGTCCGATCCGTAGCGCGGTGCCGGCGCTGATCCGCTCGTCGTTGCCCATCAGCGCGATGCGTAGCGTCTCGCCGAGGCCGATGCGCCTCATCAGACCGATCGGCTCCAGCGCGCAGACCAGGCCGGCGGAAACGTGCGAGTCGAAAAACGTGGCGTCCTGCGAGCAGATGACCACGTCGGATTCGTTGATGAAGTAGAACGCGCCCCCGGTGCACATGCCCTGAACTGCGCACACGACCGGCTTCCACATCTTCTGCCACTTGGGGCTGAGGGCCTCGCCGGGATCCTCGTGGTTCCAGATGTTTTCGGGCTGCCCGTAGGGGGTTTTGATGTCCAGCCCTGCGCTGAACGCCCGATCACCGGCGGCCCGCAGCACCACCGCGTTGACCGAGTCGTCGAGTTTGACCAGTTGCCAGGCGCGGGCCATCTCCTCACACATGGTGCGGTTGAACGCGTTCAGCTGCGCGGGCCGGTTCAGCGTGATGGTCGCGACGCGGTCGGTCTCGTCGACCTCGAGCAGGATGGTCTCGAACGTCATCGACACTGCCAATCGGGCTTGCGTTTCTCGACGAAGGCCTTGGGCCCTTCGGCCGCGTCCTCGGTGCGCAACACGCGCTCTCGGAACGTTTCGGCCATGATCTCGGCTTCGTGCAGCGGCACATTGAGACCCTTGAGGATGGCCAGACGAGTTCCCCGAACCGCCAGCGGCGCATTGGAGTTGACGATGCCGGCGATCTCATGCGCCCGCTCCAGAAGCCGGTCGTGCTCGACGATTTCGCTGATCAGACCGAGTTCGTAGGCGCGTTGTGCGCTCATCCGCTCGTGCTTGCCCATCAACGCCATTCGCAAGGCAATGGAGCGGGGCAGCACGCGCGATACCCGCACCATCTCGCGTCCGGCCACCAACCCGATGCTCACGTGCGGATCGAAGAAAGTTGCTTGCTCCGAGGCGATCACGATGTCCGATGTGGTGACCCAGTCCATGCCGGCGCCGCAGCACAACCCGTTGACCGCGGCGAGCACCGGCTTGGCGGCCGTGCGAAATGGGGGAGTGCCCTCCTGCGGTGCCTCCCATTGGTCGTAGCTCGCCAGGTACGGGCGCTCGTAGATCACCTTGCCGTCTTCGGGAATGGCCTTGACGTCGGCGCCCGTGCAGAACGCGCGGCCGGTGCCGGTCACGATGGTCAACCAGACCTTGTCGTCGTTCTCGGCCTCGTCGTAGGCGGCCCGCAGCTCGGTGATCATGTGCGGGCTGAGGGCGTTGAGGGCGTCCGGACGGTTCAGCGTGATAGTGGCGGTATGCCGGTCGACGTCGTAGTTGATGGTGTCGAACGAGTCAGTAGGCATCCTGCTCCCTCATCGGCCCTGAAATTTCGGCGCCCGTCGCTGCCGGAAGGCTTCCAGCCCTTCCTTGAAATCTGCTGTCCGGCAGGATAGTTCGAGATTGAACAGCTCCTGGGTCATGGCTTGGCTCAGCGTGGCCTGCTGGCCGAAGCTCAGGGCCTGCTTGGTCAGCCCGATCGCCGCGGTCGGACCGCGAACCAGCCGCTCGAGCAATTCCTCGGCGGCACCATCGAGCTCGGCGGGGTCTACCGCTTGGTGGATCAATCCCCAGTCGGCCGCATCCTTCGCGCTGACCTTCTCGCCGAGCAGCAGCATTCGCCTGGCCCGCGCCAGGCCGACCAGGCGGGGCAGCAGCCAAGTGGCGCCCGAGTCGGGGCTGAAGCCCCGGTCCACGAAGGGCTCCCAGAACACCGCATCGGTGGCGGCGACGGTGAAGTCGGCTGCCAGCGCGAGATTGCAGCCGAACCCCGCGGCCCATCCTCGCACGCTACAGAGCACCGGCAGCTGGATGCTCGCCACCAGCTCGATCACGCGATGAGCGGCATGGGGGATCCGCCGCACGAGATCGCCGGCGCGGGGGCGCTCCCGGTCGTTGGCCGCGACCCAGTCCACCCCGGCGCAGAAGTCATCGCCGCCCCGGATGTGAACCGCGCGCAACGAATCGTCGGCGGCGGCATCGGTCAATGCCTCGACCATTGACCCAATCATTGCCCTGCTCAACGAGTTACGCCGGGATGGGCGATCCAGCGTCAGCCGCAACGCGGCGCCGTCCCGGCGCACTGTCACCGCACCGTCGGCACCGGCCGTGTCGGCCTCCTGACTCACCGTCGAATCCGGCCTTTCTGGCGATACGGTTACCCATACAGTAGGCAATACGATTGATACGCTGTATAAGTTAGCAGGGTACGCTGCCGCCGGAAATAGCCGGGCCGGAACCCGAGCGAAAAGAGACAAGCATGGCCGTGCAGGAGGGGCGAGCTGAGGGGCGGGCCGCACCAGAGTCGCCGGGAACCGGCGACGCCAAATTCGGCGAGCGGCCCCTCGCCCAGACCGTGGCCGCCGCCGGTGCCATGCGGCGCCTGAGTTCGCTGCTGCTGTCACTCGAACATCCGCACCCGACGGTCGACACCATGGTGGAGAAGTTCGCGCAGTGGGAGCGCGAGCTCGCGGCCGCAGCTCCGGTGGACAACGCACCCCGGATCGGCGACCTCCCCGACGACCCCCGGCGCGTCTATCTCAACCACGCGACAGACATTGGCGCCTACAACCCGTGCTTTCCGGAGTATCTGTTCGATCACCTCGATTCCGAGCAGGCGACCGGGCGGGTCAACTTCCCGCTGGTCTACGAGGGCCCGCCGGGATTGGTGCACGGCGGCTTTCTGGGCGTCTTCTTCGACTGCGTCATCCAACACCACAATTGCGTCGCAGGCCTTTCGGGCAAGACGCGGTCATTGGTGGTGACGTTCCGCCGTCCGACGCCCGCGTTGACCGAGCTGCGGTTCGACATCGCTCGCTCGCAGAACGAGCGCGGTGTCGCATCGACGGCGCGGCTGCTGCTCGGCGGCGAAGTGCTGTGCACCGGCGAGGTGAGCACGTTGGCGTCACGACCGGAAAAGCTGGCCGGGTTTCAATTCGGCAGGCGGCGAAAGGAGTCCGACACATGACTGCCCCGGGTGCCCAGGACGATCGTGTGCTGTTCGAGGTTGACCGCGACCGCCGCATCGCGACGATCACGCTGAACAATCCCGCGCAACACAACTCCTACGACGCCGCCATGCGCGAGGCCGTCGCCCGCTGTTTGGATCGGGTGGCCGAGGACGACGACCTCTCGGTGGTGCTGTTGCGTGGAGCCGGTGGCGTCTTCTCCACCGGGGCCGACATGAACAACGCGTACGGCTGGTACGGCAAGCAGAGCCAGGCGGGCGACGACGCGTCGGGCAAGCGCCGACCCAGCCAGCGCCGGCGACTCGCCGTGGACCGCAAGTCTTTTGGCTTCTACCACAACTTCATGGGCTTTCCCAAGGTCACGGTGGGTGAGATCGCCGGGTATGCGCTCGGCGGCGGGTTCGAGATGGCACTGATGACCGACATCTCCGTGATAGCGCGTGACACCAAGATCGGCATGCCGGCGACCCGCTTCCTCGGCCCGGCGCTCGGCAGCTTGCACATGTTCTTCCACCGGCTGGGGCCGGTGCTGGCCCGGCGCCTACTGCTCACCGGCGACGTCATCGAGGCCGGCGAGCTCGAGCATCTCGGAATTTTCACCGACACATGCGATTCAGCCGCCGTCCCGGCGCGTGCGCGGTACTGGGCCGAGAAGGCGGCGAAGATGCCCGCCGACGGAGTGGTGATCGCCAAGGAAGCGTTCCGTCTCGTCGAACAGAGCCAGGCGTACCAGGGTGAGGAAGTCGCCAGCTATCTCTTCCACGCCTTCGGCACCAACCTGCAATTCGGGCCGGACGAGTTCAACTTCGTCAAGACCCGCGCACAGTACGGAACAAAGGAAGCGTTCCGGCTCCGCGATGAATACTTCGAGGTGCCGAAACCCGAAGTGTAATAACCCGATTCGTGGTTGGCTAGCGCGCTGCCGGGGCTTTGGTACGTGCCCGCGGCCCAGGCGACTTGGCCGCCTTGCGTTGCCGTGACGGCGCCGGCTTGCCGGCTTTCGATCCCTTGCCCTCCTCGATCAACCGGCTGGCGTGATCGAGGATGCAACCGAGGCCATATTCGAAATTGGTTTCGTCGGGTGCGCCGATGCGGTGACCGATCCGGCTTACTTGCGCGAGGAGGGGGGTTTTCTCGGGATCGATGGCGACGGCGTCCTCGATGGCGCGCGCACCCTCGTCGGAGGATTGGTTCTTTTCGTACAGCCGCTGCAGCACCACCGATCCGCGGACGTGCACCGAAACCGCCGAGTACGTATCGAAGGCATCCTCCGGCGTCAGGCCGGCCTCAACCAGATTGGCGATCGCCTTCTCCATCTCCTCGGCGCCCAACCGCGCCGCCTTCGGGCTGAGCGCGGCCCGAATCAGAATCAGGTCGCACAGAATTGGGTTGCCCATGAACGTCTTACGCATCAGGCGGGCGTGGTTGCGCAGCGTCTCGCGCCAGTCGCTGGCCTCGACGTAGGGGGTGGCGAACACATACTTGCTCAACGCGCGATCTGTCATCGCGTTGAGCAAGTCGTCCTTCTTGCGGAAGTACCAGTAGATGCTGGTCACCCCGACGCCGAGATGTTTGCCGAGCAGCGGCATGCTCAAGTTGTCGATCGATACTTGCTCGGCGAGTTCGAATGCGCCACTGATGATGTCATCGGGATTGATGGATCCGCGTTCGCGTCGTTGACGCTTATCGGCGGTAGCCTGCTTTGCCACTACGGGCACCTCCATCACGATGTATCCTGTGCATACGGTCGGAGAGCTGTGCGAGCTCACCTGCGCATACGCTGGCGTTTCGCCGCTCGGCGATGACCGTCGACCCGGCTTTTCTGCGCTTTTCCATCTGCTACTGTAATACCTATCGTAGGCTTTTTGGTAACGAAGGCTGGACGGGCGAAGATGACCGGGCACAGGCCATTGATCGAGTCCCCCGCTGAGCCACGGGAATTGCCATGGATTTAGGTCTGGCGCATGCCGCAACGGTGGTGGTCGGCGGTAGCCGCGGGATGGGTTTGGCGGCGGCCCGATGCCTCGCTGACGAGGGCGCCCGGGTGGCAGTGGTCGGCCGCAGCCGTGACGCACTCGACTCCGCGGTCGCAGATCTGACCGCACGTGGAAGCGCGGATGCCCTTGGGCTCGTCGCGGACATCGGCGACGGGGGGCAGGTCGACGAAGCATTCGCCGACCTCGCGCGGCGATGGGACGGCGAACTCAATGTGCTTGTCAACACGGTCGGGCCGGGCGCGGCGGGCACTTTCGACGATTTGACCGACGAGCACTGGCGCCAAGCCGTCGAAGACGGCGTGATGGGAATGGTGCGCTGCGTCCGCGCGGCACTTCCGCTGCTACGCAAGGCGCAATGGGCGCGGATAGTCAACTTCTCGGCGCACTCGACCCAGCGGCAGAGCATCATGCTGCCCGCCTACACGGCGGCCAAGTCGATGCTGACAAGTGTCTCCAAGAATTTGTCGTTGCTGTTGGCCAAGGACGAAATCTTGGTCAACGTGGTGTCGCCCGGCACCATCGCGTCCGAGTCGCTGGTTGGTTGGGCGCAGTCAGTGGGCGTCGACGGGGAGGACCCCTACGCGCTAATGGACGCCATTGCCAAGCACTTTGGCCATCCGGCGCACATGCCCCGGGCGGGACTGCCGGAGGAGATCGGGCCGGTGGTCGCCTTCCTTGCGTCGCGGCGCAACTCGTACATGACCGGGGCGAACATCAACGTCGACGGTGGTTCGGACTTCACCTAACCGCCCGGAGGGAAAAGTTCGGCCGACGAGAAGGAGTCGATTGTGGCGACGGCAAGTGAGGCGCGCGCCTGGGCGCGCGGGGCGTTGCGGGGAATCGGCGACTCTCTGTATACCCCGTTCTGCGGCCCGGACGGTGACGACATCGACTGGGAGGCATACCGGACGCTGGTGCGGTATTGCGTCGGCGATCTCGGACACCCGATGTTGTGGTGCACCAGTGGCCTCGCCGAATTCTGGTCCCTGACTCTCGACGAGCGAAAACGCTTGCTGGAGGTGGCGATCGAAGAAGCCCGCGCCGTCAACCCCGATGTCGTAGTGCAAGCTTGCACGGCGGCCATGGCGGCGAAGGACTGTCTGGACTTGACGCTGCACGCCCAAGAGGCCGGCGCCGACATCGCCTACATCCAAACGCCGATGATGGAGGCGCACGGGGGCGAGGGTGTGCTGCGATTCTTCAAATACGTGGCTGCCCGCACCGACATCGCTCTGGGCATGTTCAACTCACCGTCGTCCGGTTACGTGCTGACCGCAGCCGAGAGCGCACGGATCTACGACGAGGTGCCCGCGGTGTGCGCCACGAAGGAGGGCGCCTTCCGGCCGGCGAACAGCCGGATGCTGCACCAAATGGCGCCCGGCCTGGTCCTGTGGGAATGCGACAAAACGGTCTATCGCGCGGGATGGCTGCGCGACGGGATCGTCTGTCCGGCGCAACTGGGCACCGCGGGCTACCTGTTCGAGACACCGCAGCGGCGATTGTTCTCCCATTACTGGGATTTGGTGCAAAGCGACAAGCTGATCGAAGCGATGGATTTCGGTCGTGAGTCGGGACTGGACCAGTTCGACCTCGACGTCGGATCCTGGTGGACCTGTTATCCGGGGCGGCCGGATTACTTCACTCATTGGAGTGGCGCGTTCAAGTACGCCGCCTCGCTACTGGGCTTGCCGATAGGCGAGTATCCGCATTCGCGGCCACCGCAAGCGGAGCTGCCTCCCGAGGCCAAGGCGCAGATCGAAGAGGCCTACCGCCGGCTCGGGCTGATCGGAACGTAGCCTCCACGAAATGCCTGCACCGCAAGATAACTCGTAGGCGACGGCCCGGCCACCGCGAAGGTGACCGGGCCGTCTATCACCCGATTACTGTTCGGCCTTCTGCCGCGCCTCTGCGGTCTTGGCCTTGCCCCGGGCCTTCTCGGCCGCGGCTTCCTTCTTCGCCGCGCTGCGCTGAGCGTCGGCCTTGTCCTGCTGGGCCTGGCCCTCGTTGACCAGATCGTTGCGGCCGATGATCGTGCCGATGATCTCCTTGGCCTTGCCGAAGATCGCCTCGACGATGCCCTGGACCGCCTCGATCGGGCCGCTCTTGATGTCCACCATGGCGTTTCCCCTCCCTGTTAGTGGGTATCTTTGTTCGCTTTCCCGAATTGGCGGTCGAAGAAAACGTGATGGGGACGTGGTGCTCGCCACACTGCCGGATACGGCCGCGATCCGCGGATCCGTATCCCGCGGTCGACGGCTCGGTCCAGTAAGCAGAAACACGCTGTTCGGCCGGGGTTCCCGGGGGGGTGGGGGCTGTTGTGGAAAACGGTACCGATAGGTATACAGTATGCGTACAAATGTCGCGGAATTCGTAGCCGATCGTGAGGAGGTATGGGGGTAGATGTCCCGCAGCGACGGCGCTTCCGAGGACGCAGTGCTCTACGAGGCCACCGACAGCGGCGTCGCCATTCTGACCTTCAACCGTCCTGACCGTCTCAACGCATGGGGACCGGATATCGCCGCCGGGTTCTACTCCGCGATCGACCGCGCCGAACAGGACCCGGCCATCCGGGTGATTGTGGTGACGGGGCGGGGCAAGGGTTTCTGCGCCGGCGCGTATCTGGGCGCGCCGAGTTCCGCGCCCACCTACGGCGACACGATGGAGAAGGCGAGCCAGACCAACCTCGCCGACTTGGTTGGCGAACGGCCACCGCATTTCGTGACCACGCTGCGCAAGCCCGTCATCGCGGCGATCAACGGTGCCTGCGTCGGCATCGGCCTGACCCAGGCGCTGATGTGCGACGTCCGGTTCGCGGCCGCCGGTGCCAAGTTCGCCGCGGTCTTCGCGCGGCGCGGACTGATCGCCGAGTTCGGCATCTCCTGGATACTCCCGCGCCTCACCACGTGGGGCGTCGCATTGGATCTGCTGCTGAGTGGCCGCACCTTCCTCGCCGAAGAGGCGGCCGAACTCGGCCTGGTCAAGGAAGTGGTCCCGCCCGAAAATTTGATGAAGCGTGCGCTGGACTACGCGGAGGACATCGCCCGTAACTGCTCGCCGGCTTCCATGGAAGTGATCAAACGGCAGGTGTACGGCGACGCCACTCGCGACGTCGTCGACGCCACGTCGCGCGCCGAGGTGTTGCTGTACGAGGCGATGCCGCGGCCGGACGTCGTCGAAGGCATCACCAGCTTCCTCGAGAAGCGGCCGCCGCAGTTCCCCTCGCTCAACTCGACCGACGCTTAGCGCTCGCCGGTAATGCCGAAAGGAAGATCATGGCCAACTTGGATTACAAGGCGATTGACGTCGATAACCACTACTACGAGCCTCTGGACGCCTTCACCCGCCACCTCGACAAGGCGTTCAAGAGCCGCGGCGTCCAGATGGTCACTCAGGGTAAGCGCACTTTGGCCGTGATCGGGGGCCGGGTCAACCATTTCGTTCCCAACCCCACCTTCGACCCGATCATCGTGCCGGGCTGCCTGGATCTGTTGTTTCGCGGTGAGATTCCCGAAGGCGTCGATCCGGCGTCGCTGATGAAGGTCGAGCGGCTCGCCGAGCACCAGGAGTACCAGAACCGCGAAGCCCGTGTCGCGGTGATGGACACCCAGAAAATCGAAACGGCCTTCATGCTGCCGACTTTCGCATGCGGGGTCGAGGAGGCGCTCAAGCACGACATCGAAGCGACCATGGCGTCGCTGCACGCATTCAACCTGTGGCTCGACGAGGACTGGGGCTTCGACCGGCCCGATCGCCGGATCGTAGCCGCGCCGATCATCTCGCTGGCTGATCCGGCCAAGGCGCTCGACGAGGTGGAGTTCGTGTTGGGACGCGGCGCCAAGCTGGTGCTGGTGCGCCCGGCGCCGGTGCCCGGCCTGGTCAAGCCGCGCTCGTTGGGTGATCCCAGCCATGACCCGGTGTGGGCCCGGCTGGCCGAGGCGGGAGTTCCGGTCGGATTCCACCTCAGCGATAGCGGTTATCTGCACATCGCGGCGGCGTGGGGCGGCAAGGCGACGTTCGAGGGGTTCGGCGCGAAGGATCCGCTGGACAATGTGCTCCTCGACGACCGCGCCATCCACGACACGATGGCCTCGATGATCGTGCACGGCGTGTTCACCCGTCATCCGAAGCTCAAGGCGGTCAGCATCGAGAACGGCTCGTACTTCGTCCATCGGCTGATCAAGCGGTTGAAGAAGGCGGCCAACACCCAGCCCCGCGACTTCCCCGAGGATCCGGTGGAGCAATTGCGCAACAACGTGTGGATCGCTCCGTACTACGAGGACGATCTGCCCGAACTGGCCGACGTCATCGGCATCGACAAGATCCTGTTCGGTTCCGACTGGCCGCACGGCGAAGGCCTCGAATCGCCGTTGTCGTTCGCCGAGGAGCTTAACGGCTTCAGCGAATCCGACATCCGAAAAGTGATGCGCGACAACGCCCTCGATCTGCTCGGCGTTCCGGTCGCCGCGGCCGTCTAGCCACTCGCACAATGACTGAATGGACTTTGGGCGCGGTTCTCGACGCCATCGCCGACGTGGTGCCCGACCGCCTGATGACGGTGTGCGGGGACCGCAAGAGCACGTTCGCCGAATCCGCGCGCCGCACCAACCGATTGGCAAACTACCTCGAGGGCAAGGGTTTCGGCGTCTACGCGGCGCGTGACGAACTGCAGCGCTGGGAGTGCGGCCAGGACCGCATCGCACTGATCATGTACAACGACCTGTACCCCGACATGGTGATCGGATGCCTCAAGGCGCGCACCGTCCCGGTCAACGTGAACCACCACTACTCGCCCCGGGAAATCCGCGACCTGCTCGACTACATCCGCCCGCGGGCCATCATCTACCATCGCTCACTCGGCGCCCGGTTCGCCGACGTGCTGCCCCCGACCGGCACCGAGTTGCTGATCTCCATCGACGACGGCAGCACGGTTCCCCAACTACCGAAAGCCATCTCGCTCGACGATGCCCTGGCCGTCGCCGGCGCCGAGCGCGAAGACGCGGGGTCACCGGATGACCTCATCATGATGTGCACCGGCGGGACGACGGGACGACCGAAGGGTGTGCTGTGGCGGCAGAGCGACATGTACGTGTCGTCAATGGTGGGCGCCGACCACGCCAGCGTCACCGAGATCCACGCCAAGGTCGCCGGGGGAGGGCAGCCGTGGTTCGCCGTTTCTCCGCTCATGCACGCCGCCGGCATGTGGACCGCCTTCGCCGCGCTCTGCGCCGGCCTGCCCGTGGTCCTCTACGACGACCGCAACAAGCTGGACGTACGGTCGGTGTGGGAAACCGCCGAGCGCGAGAAGGTGGGCATGATGACCATGGTGGGCGACGCCTACGCCGGGCCGCTGATCGCCGAGCTGCGCGCGCGCTCCTACGACCTGTCTTCGCTGAACGCGATCGGTACTGGAGGCGCCGCGACGAACGCGAAACACAAACGCGCACTGATGGAATGCCTGCCGCACATCACCATCATCGAGGGCTACGGATCGTCCGAGAGCGGCAACATGGCGTTCGGGCACAGCCGGGAAGGGAACGCCAGCGAAACCTTCCAGCCCAGGGAGGGGGCGACCGTGGTGTCGGCCGACCGGAGCCGGTTCCTGCGGCCCGGTGAGCAGGAGGTCGGCTGGGCCGCCCGGACGGGCCGGATTCCGCTCGGCTACTTCGGCGACGCCGAGGCCACCCAACGAACCTTTCCAGAGATCGCGGGACAGCGGGTGGTGATCCCCGGCGACCGGGCATCCCTCGAACCCGACGGCACCATTCGCCTGCTGGGCCGCGATTCGCTGGTCGTGAACACCGGTGGCGAAAAGGTATTCGTCGAAGAAGTCGAGGAGGTGCTGCGAGCCCAGCCGGGCGTCGTCGATGCCCTTGTCGTAGGGCGTCCGAGCGAGCGGTGGGGACAGGAGGTCGTCGCGCTCGTCGCGACGCACGCCGATGCCCACCTCACCCAGGACGCGCTCTACGGCGCGTGCACCGCGCAGCTGGCGCATTTCAAGGCGCCCAAGGCCTTCATCTTCGTTGAGCAGATCGAACGCCTCGGGAACGGCAAGCCCAATTACCGCTGGGCCAGAGAGCAAGCCACTCAACACGTTCCGGTGATCGCGCTGGTCCCGTCCGACCCCGAAGGAAGTCATGAACACCAAAGCGATTGACTGCCTGGTGAACGTCCACTTCGGGGAAGCCGAATCTCAGCCGACGTGGATGCTCAAGGTCAGGGACGATTACTTCAAGGGCCCCAAGTCGATGTTCGCCCCGGTCGACCTCTCCGAATTGCTCGCCGAGATGGACGAACAGGGCGTGCAGAAGGCGATCCTGATGGACTCGCTTGCCAACCCGTCCACGACCGCGCGTAAATTCGTCGAAGCCAGGCCGGACCGGTTCGCGCTGGCGATGGGCGGGGTCAACTTGCTGCGGCCGGTGCGGTCGCTGCGCGAACTGACCGCCATCTCAGGCGAGTTGCCCGTCGCGTATGCCGTAGTCGGGCCGAGCTTTTGGGGCGACGGTCAGTATCCGCCCAGCGACGCCGTGTACTACCCGCTCTACGCCAAGTGCGCGGAACTGGACCTTCCGCTCTGCATCAACACCGGTATCCCGGGACCACCGATCCCCGGGGAGGTTCAGCACCCGATGCATCTGGACCGGGTGTGCGTGCGATTTCCCGAGCTGCGGCTGTGCATGATTCACGGCGCCGACCCGTGGTGGGATGTCGCGATCCGGTTGCTGTTGAAGTACGCCAACCTGCGCATCATGACCTCGGCGTGGTCGCCCAAGCGGCTGCCCGAGAGCCTGCTGCACTACATGCGCACGCGCGGGCCCAACAAGGTGATCTACGCATCGGACTGGCCGGTGTTGCCCATGCGCCGGGTCATACCCGAGGCCCGTGCCCTTGACCTGCCCGCCGAGGTGCTGGACAACTACCTTTACAACAACGCGCGAGACTTCTTCTTCGGGAAGGACGAGTAACGATGGACCGCTTCGAACTCCGCCGGCTGGACTACAGCCTGTCCGACGATCATGTGGCCCTGCGGGAAGCCTACAAGCAGTTCTTCAAGACCCACTGCTCGATCGAAACCGTCCGGGCCGCAGAGCCGTCCGGCTTCGACAAGAACCTCTGGGAGAGGTTGTGCGGGATGGGCGCGACCACGATGGCATTGCCGGAGTCGTGCGGCGGCGACGGCGCCACCTTGGTCGATCTCACCTTGGTGGCCGAAGAGCTCGGCCGGTCCCTGGCACCGGTTCCGTGGATCGACCACGTGTGCACCGCTCGGCTGCTGGGGCGGCTCGGCGCGCTAGGTGCCGGCGCCGCCGGCGTGGCCGATGGCGAACAGCTGGCCGCGCTCGACCCGCGCCTCGACGCCGGACGCGGTCCGCGCTTGATTCCCTCTGGCTCGATCGCCGACCACATCATCGTCCGCGACGGCGACGAAGTCGTGCGGCTGACCTTCGCCACCCGCCCCGCGAAGGTCGACAACATCGGCCGGCTGCCGATGGCATGGGTGGACCCGGCCGCGGCCGACACCCGTACGGTCGTCGCCGAAGGACCCGATGCGCTGGCGACGTATCGGCTGGCGCTGGACGAATGGCGGCTGCTCACCGCGGCGGCGCTCGTCGGGCTGGTGGAGGAGACCATGACGATCGCGGCCGAGTTCGCCAAGACCCGCTACACGCTGGGCGTGCCCATCTCCACGCTGCAAGCGATCTCGCACCCCCTCGCGAACATGGCTATCACCGTCCAGGGTGGACGGAACCTGGCTCGACGCGCCGCCTGGTTCTTGGACAACGAACCCGACGAGCGGCCCGAATTGGCGCCCTCCGCTTTCGTCTTCATGGCCGAGGAGGCCGCCAAGGCGGCGACCATGGCGGTTCACATCCAGGGCGGACTCGGGGTTTCGTCCGAAGCCGCCGCGACGGCGTATCTGGTGCGCGCCCGGGGATGGCCACTGGCCGGTGGTGATCCGGGCGTCACGGCGCAACGGGTCGCCGAGATCGTGACCGCCCGCGAGGGCGCGGCGCAGCCGGCCTAGGAAGGGGCGACATCATGGATTTCTCCCGCGTCGAGCTGTCGGACGAGGACAAGGCATTCCGCGACGAAGCGCGCAATTTCCTGGATACGCATATGACCGAGGAAATCAGGCGCCGGGACCGCGAAACGGGCGACAATTTCGACGAGGGTCTGCACCTGAAGTTCGGCGCGGCAGGCTATCTGGAAGCCGAGTGGAAACCGGAATCCGAAGGAGGTTTCACCCGGGTGCGGCGGCGCACCTGGGACCTGGAGAAGCGGCGTGCACACGTGCCCTGGGTGACCTGGGGGACGACCGCCATGGTGGCCCGTTCGGTGAACAAATTCGGGTCGCCACAACTGCGCGACGAGGTGTTACCGAAAGTCTTCAGCGGCGAGGTCCGGTTGTGCCTCGGCTACACCGAGCCCGAGGGCGGCTCCGATATCGCCACCTGTAAGACCCGCGCCGTGCGCGAGTCGGATGGATCGAGCTGGGTCATCAACGGCTCCAAGATGTTCACGACCGGTGCCCACAACTGTCAGTACGTCTTCCTGATCACCAACACCGCCCCGGACTCGCCAAAGCACAAGAGCCTGACAATGTTTCTGGTGCCACTGGATTCACCGGGCATCGAAATCCAGGGAATCCGCACGGTGGATGGCGATCGGACCAACATCGTCTACTACAGCGACGTGCGGGTAGACGACAAGTATCGGCTGGGCGAGGTGAACGGTGGCTGGACCGTGCTGCGCGAGCCGCTCAACGTCGAGCACGGCGCCGTCGCCGCCGCCCCCGACGGACTGCAGGACACCTCAATCATGATGCACCAGGCGGGTTTTCTGTCCCAGGCGGTGGACAAGGCCGTGGCGAGGGTGACGCGGCCCGACGGCGACGGGCGCCGGCTCATCGACGACAAATCGGTCGCATACCGGCTGGGCCGCTGCGTCGCCCGACTGGAGACGGCACTGGCCACCCCGAGCATCTTCGGCCGGGTCGCCATCGCGCAAACAATGCGTGACATCTCTCCGGAACTGATGGACATCCTCGGGACCGCCTCCACGCTGCCATACGGAACCGAAGCGGCCGCCGACGACGGCAGCGCCGAATACGCCTACCGATTCGCCCCGTTGGTGGGAATCTATGGCGGCACGCTGGAGGTGTTCCGCAACATGATCGCCCAATACATGCTCGGTCTCGGCAAGCCGGCTTACGCGGCGCCGGTCAAGAAGGTGTCCTGAGCCTGCCGTCGCGACCGACTCCTGCGAGCGAAACCTGAGCGGCCCGTCAGCCGTGCCCGTAGATGATCCGCAACATCTTGAGGTTGATACGGATGAAACGCCCCAACTGGACGAAGACGTTCTGACGCATCCGCAGCGTCGCGGGGGTGGGCAGCGGCGCGTCGGCAATGCGCTCGGCTGTCAGCGCATTCACGTCCGAATAGTTCGTTTCGTCGTCCATCGGAGTGCCTTTCACTCAGGGATCAACCACCAGAATGGGCGGGCTTTCGCCTTATAGATGAAGAGGTAATGCAACAGCAACTTGATCCAGTGGCCGGCCAAGCCGAGCTCTCCGGAGGTGCCGGCGATGTCACGACCCGTTTGGGGATACTTCACCGGGTCGGGGACAACTGGGAACATCGTCATCGCGGCCGCCGAGCCCTCACGCAATCCGGTGCCCGCCGACGCGACGCACGCGGCGCCCATGCTCGACATCGAGGCGCGGTGCGCAACACTGGTCGTTCCCTTGGTGATTCGATCGCGGATGGTCTCGGCGACCGTCTTTGCCATGATGCCCGACGGCATGCCGGTGCGCGGCGGACTGGGCGTGATGACCGTCCCGTTTGGACTCGTGCGCGGCCGAGAGATGGGATGCGGGGGCGCGAACGCGATGCCCGGCGCGAAGATGTTCGGGTAGGCAGGGGACTCGTAGGTGTGCGGCCAATCCTCGGCAGACCACTCGTCATAGGGCTTGCCCGAGTAGTCTGCGTCGACCTTCAGGAAACCTGACGGCGCGAACAGAACGGAGCTGATGTCGTTGCCGCGCTTGTCGTATGCCGCGAGGTCGGCTCCCTTGAACGGGGGTAGCAGCATGGCGAAGTCGAAGTCCAATTCGTGCTCTTTGCCGTCGAGTTGCTCGTAGCGCAGCTTGCCGTCCATCACCTCATGGACGGCCGCTTGCGTGATGGCCCTGACGCCGCGCTCGCGGAACAGCGACTCGGTCCACATCCGGCTGGACTGCAGGAAGCCCTTCTCGACGAAACTCATGCCACCGACGCCGAAGTCGCCCAGTTCGTACTCGTTGGTGAGGTAGACGATTTCGGCGAGGTCTCGCACGCCGGCGGCTCGCAGCGTGTGCTCAACGTTGAAGGCGTACTCGAACGCCGCACCCTCGCAGGTGCAGGTGCCGTGTCCGACGCCGATGACGATGCGCTGCCTCTCGCCGGCCTTCATTCTGGCGATGACCCGGTCGAGCGCTTGCGCCGCTTCGACTGCGTGGGCCGCGGTGCACACCGAGTATGAGTGGCCGGCAGGCCCGAGCCCCGGAGTGGCCGCGAAGTTCAGTCGCGGTCCGGTTGCATTGATGAGGTAGTCGTACGTAATGGTGCCGGTCTGGCCGTCGTGCGCCTCATCGGTGTAGGTGAAGTCCACCGATGGTGCCGACTCGTCTTCGGTGCCCTCCGGATGGATTGCCGTGGCGAGCGCTTGATGAAACGCAATGCCCTTGCGCCGGTAGATCGGCCTGAGCGGAATGAGTACCTTGGCTGGATCCATCCGGCCCACGCCGACCCAGATGTTCGACGGGATCCAGTTCCAGTCGGCGTTGGGAGAAATCACGACGACCTCGTGATTACGGCCCAGCCATCGGCGCAGATGCAGAGCGGCGGTATGCCCGGCGATGCCAGCGCCGAGGATGACGACTCGTGCCATTGATGCTCCTCTGTTCCACACGTCGGCATCACCGCGCGGCGTTACTACCGCATCTGGGAAGGCCGGGCGCTCAAAGGCCAGATTGCGCGCCGCGATGGCGCGTTTCTAGGGCCGATGGACTCTATTGGCCGAGGTACAAGCGCACCGAAGGAAAAATCGGCCGGACCGCGGGAATACCCCTACCCGTATAGGTATTGTACATGTCATGACGGAACACACTCACTACCAGCAGGTGCTGGACGACCTCAACCCACAGCACCGCGCCCTGCGCAAGATGATCCCGGATGTGTACCGGGGTTTTGCCGAGATGAGCAATGGCGCACTGACCTCGGGCGCCTTGGACAAAAAGTTCAAGGAGCTGATCGCGATGGCGATCGGGGTCGTCGCCGGATGTGACGGCTGCATCGCCTCGCACGCCCAGGGAGCAGCTCGTGCCGGAGCATCCAAGGAAGAGGCCGCCGAGGCGATCGGCGTCAGCATCCTCATGCACGGCGGGCCCGCCACAATCTACGGTGCTCGTGCCTACACCGCTTTCTGCGAGTTCGCCGACAAGGCCTCCGATGCCGGCCCGGGACCGCAGCAGTGATTACGCAAGCAGGAGTGGAGCCCGCCGCACCTTTCAGCCCGGAACCGGTCGTAACCCCCGCAACCCGAAAGGAACAACGATGACCGTCAAAACACTGACCCTCGCCGATTTCGAGTCGACGATACTTGCGAGTCCGATTGTCCTAGTCGACTTCTGGGCCCCTTGGTGTGGGCCATGTCGGGCTTTCGCACCTGTCTTCGAAGGCTCCGCGCAAAACCATCCGGACATCGTGTACGCCAAGGTGGACACCGATGCCGAGCGCGAACTGGCCGCCACCGTGGGCATCCGCTCAGTTCCGACCATCATGGCATTTCGCAAGGGCGTCCTCATTTACAGCCAGCCGGGAGCGATGTCACCAGCGGTGCTGGACGACCTGATCGACAAGATCAAGGGTCTCGACATGGACGGGGTCCGCGCCAAGATTGCCGAGCGCAAAGCTGCCGTGAAGGCATAGTGGCGCGGCCACTTCCCCTGAGTTATTGGTGAGCAATCATGTGTTACCCCGTGCGCTGTCGCCACTGCGGAAAGATCACCTGGGCGGGCTGTGGCGAGCATGCCGAAAGCGTGATGAGACGAGTGCCGACCGACCAACGATGCACCTGCAGCCATAGCGTCGCCAGATAGCGCACTCGTGTTCAGGTCGTCAGGATGGTGGCCGCGGCCGTGCCGGGTGCCCCGTAGAGCTGGGTGAAGCCGACCTTCGGATTGCCGGGGACCTGGCGGTCGCCGGCTTGGCCGCGGAGTTGGCGAATGATCTCGTGGATCTGGCGCAGGCCCGACGCCCCGATCGGCTCGCCGTTCGCGATGAGTCCGCCGTCGGTATTGACCGGCATCGACCCGCTGATTTCGGTTGCGCCGTCGGCCAATAGCTTCTCCTGCTCGCCGTCGGCGCAGAACCCGCATTCGGCCATATGGATAACCTCCGCGCCGGCGTCGGTGTCCTGCAGCTGGATGACGTCGACATCCTCCGGCGCCACGCCCGCCTTCTCGAACGCCGCGCGCGACGCGTACACGGTCGGCGAGACGTTCTCATCGACCGGAGCGAAGGTGGTGTTCACCTCGTACGCACCGTATCGGCGGGTGCGCACTTCCACGGCGCGCAAGTACACCGGCCTGGAGGTGTAGCGGTGCGCGATATCGGCTCTGCACATCACCACGGCCGCGGCCCCCTCGTCGGGTGCACAGAACATGTACTGCGTGAGTGGGTAGTTCAGCATCGCGGAGTTGAGGATGTCGTCTTCGGCGATCGGCTTGCGGCGAAATGCATTAGGGTTCAAAGCCCCATTGCGAAAGTTCTTCGCGGCCACCTTAGCCAGTGTCTGCTGCGAGATGCCGTGATCGTGCAAATAGCGGTTGGCCTTCATGCCGAAGAACTTTGTCGTCAGGTACTGGCCGTTCTCGGCGTACCACCGCGGCATCCCCACCAGGGCCGGGTCCTCGGTGAAGGCACCGCGCAGGTGCTTGTCCAGACCGATGGCGATCCCGATGTCGTAGTCGCCCAGCCGGATGCCGTCGGCGCACGCCTTGGTGGCGCTGGCGGCGGTCGCGCACGCGTTGAACACATTGGTGAACGGGATGCCCGATAGTCCGACCATGGCGACGATCGCGTCGGGATTGGCCACGGTCCAGCTGCCCCCCGTGGCGGCTTGGATGTCCTTCCACTCGATGCTCGCGTCGGCGACCGCGAGATGGATGGCGTCAGCGGCCATCTCCATCGCGGACTTGCCCTCGAAGCGACCGAACGGGTGCAGGCCGACACCGATGATCGCGACGTCATTCACGCAATGGCTCCCGAGTCCTTCAGCTCCTCGATGCGGTCCCAGTCCATGCCCAGTTCCATCAGCACGATCTCGGTGTGCTCGGAGGCCTGGGGCGCCCGCGTGGTGACCAACGGCTCGTGGTTGAACTGCACGGGGCCGCGCACGACGCGGAAAGGCCTACCGCCGCTGGCGAGTTCGACCTCGCTGACCATGTCGTTGGCAAGGGCCTGCTCGTCGTCCACCAGGTCGAGCAGGCTCTGGAACGGCGCCCACTGACCCTTCATTGTCTTCAGGTGCTGCCGCCAGTATTCGAATGGCTTGCCGGCGAAGGCCTTTGCGATCAGTTCGGCGGCCGCGTTGGCATTCTGGATCAGCGGGAGCACCTCGGAGAAGCGGGGATCGTCGGCCGCCTCTGGTATGCCGAGATGCTCGAAAGTATCGCGGATCAGGCCTGTCGGGCTGATGATGCACAGGTTGATGGTGCCGCCGTCGGAGGTTTCGTAGTTGCCCATAAAAGGATTGACCGACATCGCGGTCGCCGAGCCCGGCATCGGGGTGCGCATGACCTGTCCGGTCTCCATGCCCTGAGTCACGCTCGCTCCCGCCGCCCACCAGGCCGTGCTCAGCAACGACACGTCGAGTTCGAGCGCTTCGCCGGTGCGCTCGCGATGCAGCAGCGCCGCCGAGATGCCGCCGGCGATGAACATGCCGCCGATGGAATCGCCGAACGCGGGAATGCCTTGCCCCAGTGCGCCACCCAGCTCCTCGGGCGTCAGTGCGTACCCGATGCCGCTGCGCGTCCAGAACGCCGTCCCGTCATAGCCGCCCACGTTACGCTCGGCACCCTTGTCGCCGTACGCCGAACCGCGCGCGTAGACGATGTTCGGATTCACCGCGCGAATGTGTTCCACGTCGAACTTGTGCTTCTGCCGCTGAGCGGGCATGTAGTTGGTGAGGAACACGTCGGAGGTCTTGGCCAGTTCGTAGATCACTTCCTGACCGCCCGGCGTGGATACGTCGATCCCGACGCTGCGCTTGCCCCGGTTGGGATGCTCCATCAGAGGGTGCCGCTCCGGATCGAGTTGGATGCCACCCATGTTGATGAAGCCGCGTTGGGTGTCGCCGCGCAGCGGGTGTTCGACCTTGATGACGTCCGCACCCCAGTCGGCCAGAATGGCGCCCGCCGCCGGGACGAAGGTGAATTGCGCAAGTTCCAGGACCCGGAAGCCCGACATGACTTTTACCATTTCCGGACCCTACTTCGCCTTGAACGTCACGGGAAGCGCCGTCGGGGAACGGAAGGGCTGGCCGTGGATGTGTGGGTCGTCGTCGGTGAGGAGCCTGAAGTCGGACACCCGGTCCAGCAGGCATTCGACGGCGACGCGGGTTTCCAGCCGCGCCAAGTGCAGCCCCAGACACGTGTGCTCACCGGCGGCGAAGGAGATGTGCGGTTGGTGCTTGCGAAACATGTCGAACTCTTCCGAACGATCCCAGCGTCGTTCGTCGCGGTTCGCGGACCCGATGCACACGCCCACCACCGCACGTGCCGGAATCTCGACACCTTCCAGCTCGGTGTCCTCGGTGGTGAATCGCTGCACGGTGGTGAGCGGCGTCTCGAAGCGCAGCCCTTCCTCGATCGCCTGCGGCAAGAGTTCGCAATCGGCCTGCACCGCGGCGAACTGGTCCGGATGGGTGAGCAGCAGGTACAGCAGGTTGCCCGACGACCGGTACGTGGTTTCCAAGCCGGCCGGCAGCAGCAGCCGCAGGAAGGAGTAAATGGCTTCGTCGCTTAGCTTTTCGCCGTCGATCTCCGCGGTGACCAGATCGCCGATGATGTCCTCGGTGGGCTGGGATTTGCGCTGTTCGATCTGCTCAACGAAGTAATCCTTGAGCGCCGCCGACGCCTCGAACGCACCCTGGTAGTCGACGTGGTAGCTGATCAATTGCACGGCGCGCTTGCGGAACATCGGCAAGTCGTCGGCCGGCAGCCCCAGCAGCTGGGCGATGACGCGGGTGGGGAATTCGAAGGTGAAGTTCCGGACCAGGTCTGCTTCACCACTGGCGATGAATTCGTCGATCAGCACGTTGCAGATTGGCCGCACAACGGTGTTCTCCCAGCGGGCCAGCGCCTTGGACTTGAATGCCGCGGACACCAGGTTGCGATGATCGCGATGCTTCTTTCCCTCCATCGCCAGGATGGTCGGCCCCATGAAGAGGCCGATTGTCTTGTCGTATGGTGCGGAGCTGAACACTCGACCGTCCCGGAACACCGTGTTCACCGCATCGAAGGACACCGCGGAGTACTCGCGCTTGGGCATGAGCGACTCGGGCGTCTTGGAGTAGTCCATGACCGTCCCGCGGAACACCCCGGCTTCGCGGCGCTTTCGCGCGAAGAACGGGTAGGGATCACGCAGGCTGACGGCCCGCCCGTCGGCACCGGCGGCGTGAACGTTGGTCGTCACCTTGGCTCTCCAGCATCTTCTGCGTGAACGGCATGCCCTTGCGTAAGATCGTACTGTAATTCTTACAGTAGACAATATGGGCAGGCCCGCCGGTCAGCCGTTCACCGCCTGCTCGCGCGCCCACCGGTAGTCGGCCTTGCCAGACGGGCTGCGCTCGATTGCCGCGCGGAACACGATCGCCTTGGGAAGTTTGTAGCGGGCCAGCGATTGCCCGGCGTGGGCGACCAACTCCTCGGCGTCGGCGCGGGTACCTTCGGCCAGTGCGACGACGGCCACCACCTCCTGGCCCCACCGCTCACTGGGACGTCCGGCGACCACAACGTCGGCCACCGCGGGGTGCGACGCGATGGCGGTCTCGACCTCCTCGACGAAGATCTTTTCGCCGCCCGAGTTGATCGTCACGGAATCGCGGCCCAGCAGTTCGACGGTTCCATCGGCGCGGTGGCGGGCCCGGTCGCCCGGGATCGCATACCGGACGCCGTCGATGACGGGAAATGTCTTGGCGGTCTTGGCCGGATCGCCCTTGTAGCCGAGGGGAACGTACCCGCGCTGCGCGAGCCAGCCCATTCCGTCGTGGCCCGGTTCCAGGATCGAGGCCAAATCTTCGGCCGCCACGAACGTGTCCGGTCCCGCGTTGAAGGTGCCGGTCGACACCGCTCCCGACATCGACATGTGGTGCATCTGCGCGCCGGTTTCCGAGGATCCGACACCGTCGACGACGACGGCGTTCGGCAAAACTTCGATCAACTGTTGCTTGACGAACGGGGTGAGCAACGCGCCCCCGTTGGCGACCACGGCCAACGACGACACGTCCGCGATCCCTTTCTCGATGGCGGCGACCAGCGGGCGGGCCATCGCATCACCGACCACCGTCACCACGGTCACCCGCTCGCGCTCGATGGTGCGGACGACCTCTTCGGCGTCCAGACGGTCAACGACCGACGGGAAGACGACGGATTGTCCGGTCGTGATCGCCGTCATCACGCTCCACTGAGCCGCGCCGTGCATCAGCGGCGGCAGGATCATCAGCTTGGCGCCGGGGCCCGCGGCGACCCCCGCCGTGATCTCGTCGACGGATCCGAACGGCTCACCGGTCATCAGGTTGCGCCCGCCGAAGGACGTCATGAAGATGTCGTGCTGGCGCCACAGCACACCTTTCGGCATCCCCGTCGTGCCGCCCGTGTACAGGACGTACAGGTCGTCGGGCGAAGGCTGCACCGGTGGTGGCTCCGGTGTGGAAGACGCGATGATTCTCTCGTAATCGACCGCGCCGTAGATCAATTCGTTGCCGGAGTCATCGGCGATCTGGATCAGTACCCGCAGTTGGGGCAGGTCCGGCAAGATCTCGGCCACCCGCGGCGCGAACGCGGCGTGGTAGATCAGCGCGGTCGCCCCGGAATCCGCCAAGAGATACTGCAGCTCGCTCTTGACGTAGCGGAAGTTGACGTTGAACGGGGCGACTCGGGCCTGAAACGCTCCCAGCAACGCCTCGACGAATTCGTTGCCGTTGTAGGCGTAGATGCCGAGCAGGTCCTGGCCGGCCTCATGGCCGGGGAGCGCGGAGCGTTCGGTGTGGCACCCCAGCCCGCGTGAGCGCAGGTACGCGGCGAGGCGGTGTGACCGTTCGAGCACTTGTGCGTAGCTGTACCGCCGTCCGCCCTGGATTAGCAGCTCCCGGTCGGGAATCGCGGCCGCGACGGCCGTCGCGACGGCGGGGACCGTGAATTGTGTTGCTGGCTCAGACATTAGGCCTCTCAAGGCTGGTGGGGGAGCAGTCGGACCATCAGGCCGTTGGCTTCGGTGAGCAGCGTGCCATCAGCGGCCGTCATCGTAGCCGAGATGAATATCTTCCTGCCGTCGATATCGGTGATGCGACCGCGGGCGGTCAACGGCTCGTCGATCGGGGTGATGTTGCGGTAATCGACGTGCAGATAGGCCGTGCGGGTCGGCCGGATGTCCGCGGTGGACACGACCATGCCGAGCAGCCAGTCGTAAAAGAGCGGGATCATTCCGCCGTGCACGGCCCGGTTCCCGCCTATGTGTGAGGTGGTGAAATGACCAGCCATGCTCACACCGTCGGGGCCAAATTCGGTCACCATCCACGGCGGCATCAAAGGATGGGCCAACCCGGGCAGGCTCAGCACTCGGCCGGCTACCGACTCGGTCTCCGGAACCTGGTGGCCGTCCAGAAGAGCGCAAGCGTTCTCCAGGTGCACGGTCGCGGCTGCCCAAAGCGCGGGGTCCGGCTTGGTGGACACGGTCAGGTCCTGCAGGCGGCGCAGCGCAGCGACGAAGGGACCCAGTTCTTCGGGGGCGTCCTCGACGGGTGTGACGTCGGGGAATCCGCCGCGAACCCCGGGTGTGGTGTCGGTCATCGCTGCGCCCACACGTCGAGCAGCTCTTCGGTGGTGGTGATGGTCGCAAGCAGGGACAGCGTGTTGGCGATGATGGCCTCTCCATATTCGGTGGGTATGCCGGCGACCGCATCGCGGGGGACGATGACGCGGTAGGCGGCGTTGACGGCGTCCATGACGACGTTGGGGATGGCGATGTTCAGCGACACCCCGACGACAACGATGGTGGAGACCCCCAGGTTGCGCAGTATCGCGTCCAGGTCCGTGCCACCCATCGGCCCGACGCCGTGCCAGCGGCTCAGCACCAGATCGTCCGGCTCCGGGCCCAATTCGGGGAGCAGGGCCGCGCCGGAGGTGCCCGGGGTGATGTCGACCTGACCGTGCCCCATAGCGAAGATCTTGGCGTTGTGGTTGGAGCCGACCCCGTCGGGCCGCCGCTGCACCAAGCAGTGCACGACGCGTGCCCCGGCCGCCCGGCCCGCCGGCAACAGTCGCACGATATTAGGCAGGGCAACCCGTCGTGCTTCCTCGGCCAGCATCGCCAGTCCGGCGTTGGGGCCGATGACGGCGCCCTGGCATTCCTGCGTGACGATCGCGGTGTGCTCGGGCGCCGCGAGTTCGGCAAGTTTCGCTGTCATGCCGATGCGGACACTTCGGCCGGGACGTCATAGAACTGCTTCGCCCATTTCCGTAGTGCCATATACCCTTTCGCGTCGACCTTGGAAAGCGCCGGATTTTCCACGTACTTCTGGTAGCGCCAGATTTGCAGATCGTCGAAGACGGTGGACAGGAATTGCTGTTCGATCACATCGCGCAGCTTGCCCTGCGGTACGTCGGATGTTTCGCCGGGGACCCGTGGCCACCAGATCGAGTAGAAGAGGTCCGAACACTCGTCGTCGACCGGCGTGCAGGTGAAGATCAGCCGATGGTTCTGTGCTCCCTCGAAGACGCTGATCGCTCCGCCCAGGCCGAACAGGTGACTGTGGAACCGCAGCGCGAGATCGTCGGGGTTGTCGCTGCGCGCGTCTGGCCACCCCGCGACGAACTGCCACTCGTGGTCGACGATCTTCCAGTCCAGCACCCGCGGCGTCACCGTGGCGTGGTGTACGTATTCGAAATGTGCGCTGTCGGGGGCATTCTCCGCGACGATCTGCGGATGCACCGGCTCGCGTTCGGCGCGCCGAGAGAACTCCGGATACGCGCGGTAATACGCCGCCGGGTCGGTTTCGAATTGCGGAAATTTCCGGAAGATGTCCGGCATGTCCCACTGCGGCTCCTTGCCTTCCGGCTGGTGCCAGATGAACACGCAGTCGTACTGCTCGCGCACCGGGAACACCCGCAGACGGAGCGCGCGGTTGGGCCGGTCGGGTTGATAGGGGATGTACCGGTTGGTGCCGTCCGGGCCCCAACGCCAGCCATGGAAGGGGCATTCGACGCAGTCGCCGATCACCTTTCCGCCGTGGCCGATGTGCGCGCCGAGGTGTTTGCAGTGCGCTTCCAGGACGTGTAGCTCGCCGGACTCGTCGCGGTAGGCGACCAGATCCTCGCCGAAGTAGTGCAGCGGCCGCACCTCGCCAACCGGGAATTCGGGCGACCACCCGACCATGAACCAGCCGGTGACCTTCCAGGTGAATGGCACTTTCACGCCGAAGCCTCCGATTGCCTGATACTAAGTCCGTTACAGTATAGATTTCAGCAGTCCGAGCCTGTGCACGGCAAGGAGCGAAATGACGGAGGCTTCCCGAAGCTGTTCACCATCCAGGGCCCGGGCAGTCCCAGCGCCGCCACGAACTTCGTCGCCGCGCTAGAACAGCATGTGGAGTGGATCGGTGATTGCATCGCAGACCTGCGGGCCCGCGGAATCCGCTCCATCGAGGCGTTGGCCACCGCGCAGCAGGAGTGGATCGACTACGCCACTTCGCTCGTTGCGCCGACGGTACTGGTCCATCCATCGTGTAATTCGGGGTACAGCGGCGGAAACGTGCCGGGGAAGAAACGGATGTACATGGGCTACACCGGCGGAATCCCCGATACCGGCGCCGCTGCGACGAAATCGCGGCCGGCGGATACACCGGTTTCAAGCTGACGTAGGTGATTGAAATGTCGAAGGTAACGCAAGGCCTGGGTCTCGCCAGGGACGTGACCCGTGAACTTGGCATGTTGGTGCCCCGTACGGTGACCGGCTTGAACCAATCGACCCGCTGGGCTCCAGCGTCGCCACGCGGGCTCCGCCAATTCGGCGAGGTGATGCTGGACGAACTTGTCCTAAGCGGGTTTTCGTTGCTGGGCGGGACTCCCACGGGCATGCGGTCGCTCGACGGCTGCACCGCCGCTGCCGAAGAATTATCCGTCCTGGGCATCGATCGTGCGCACGCCGAGCCGAGGCCGTTGCGGGCAACCTCGGTGCGGCGGCGGCGCATCGGCAACCTTTCGTATGAACGGATGGCGTTCGAACATGACCCGGCTTTGCCGGAAACCCTTGCGGCCGAGGGGCTGGGCGGCCCGGCGCGAGCGGTGGTGCACCTGTGCCGGCACCGCGATGGCCCCCGGCCGTGGCTGATCTGGGTGCACGGCGCCGGTCAGGGGGGCACCGAAGACCTGCTGCTGAGTCGCATCGGCCGAATACACCAGCAACTCGGGTTCAACGTCGCACTGCCGGTGCAGCCCGGTCACGGCTGCCGACGCCGAGAGTGGCCCGCCTACCCCGACATGGACCCATTGGGCAACGTCGCCGGCATGATGCGCTCGGTGTCCGAGATTCGCGCGGTGGTGCGCTGGGCGCAGCCGCAGGCCAGTGCCGTTGTGATAGCCGGGATTTCGATGGGGACCCCGGTCGCCGCGCTGGTTTCCCACCTGGAGAGGCAGGTCGATGCGGTCGCGCTGTACACGCCGATCCTGGGACTCAACGGGATGATCGCCCGGCACTTGGGGCGCTGGGGGTCATCCCGCGACGGCTTCCGCGACCTGCTGGCGTCCCCGGAGGTGGCGAAGCTGACCTCGGTGATCGATCCGCTGCGGGTCGACCCGGCGCCGCCGCCGCATCGCCGGCTCATCGTCGGCGCCTGGCACGACCGGATGGCAATGCGCGATCCCGCGGTCGAGTTGCAGGAGCGCTGGGGCGGCCAACTGTACTGGTACGACGGCAGCCACGTCGGGCACATTTTCTCCCGGCGCGTGCAGCGGGTGACCGATCGATTCCTGAGCGAGGTCGCCGGCTGATGGCGGCCCCGCGCACCGCCCGCGAAGTCGTCGAGCTCTACAACCTCGTCGTCTGGAACGAGCACAACCTGAAGCTGGCCGAGGAGTTGTTCGCAGACACCGTGATCCGGCACGGGGTGGGTGAGGCGCATACCCTGACCCGCGACCAGGCGGTCGGCCGGGTCAAAGACGTCTGGGCGATGTTCGACAAGTTGCGGTTCGATCTGAACGTCGTCGCCGCCGGAGACGACGGCGAGCACGTCGCGATCGTTTACGACTCGTCGATGACCACCAAGGCCGGCGCCGAAAGCAACGTCGCCAGCATCGAGGTGTTCCGCGTCGTCGACGGGGAGATCACCGAAGTCTGGAATTGCGGCTATCAGCAAGGAGTTTGGAGTTGAGCGATCGCACGCTTGATGAATTGGGTTACTACCTGCTGGCGGGTGCCGGCGGGGAAGGCCCGGCAACGCTGGTCGACGAGGCCCGCCGCGGCGAGGAGCTGGGTCTCGGCACCGCTTTCATCTCCGAGCGCTGGAACGTCAAGGAGGCGTCGTCGCTGACGGGGGCCGCGTGCGCCGTGACGACCCGGATGCAGATCGCCACCGCCGCAACCAATCACAACACCCGACATCCGCTGATCACCGGATCGTGGGCCACCACCATGCACCGGCTCTCCGGCGGGCGCTTCACGCTGGGGATCGGCCGGGGCATCGCGGCGATCTACGGGGCGTTCGGCATACCGGCGGTCACGACCGCGCAGATGGAGGACTGGGCCCAGGTCATGCGGCGCCTGTGGCGCGGCGAGCTGATCTTCAACCACGACGGGCCGATGGGCAAATACCCGATCCTGTTCCTCGACCCCGACTTCAACGAGGACATCCGGTTGGCGCTGGTGGCTTTCGGGCCGAAGACGCTCGAACTCGGTGGGCGCGTGTTCGATGACGTCATCCTGCACACTTATTTCACCCCGGAGACGCTGCAGCGCTGCGCCAAGACGGTGAAGGCCGCAGCCGAAAAGGCCGGCCGCGACCCGGACAGCGTGCGGGTGTGGTCGTGCTTTGCGACCGTCGGTGACCACCTTCCCGAGGGGCTGCGGCTGAAGAAGACGGTCGCGCGCCTGGCCACCTATCTGCAGGGCTACGGCGACCTGATGGTGCGGACGAACAATTGGGATCCGGCTGTGCTGCAACGCTTCCGGGACGACCCGGTGGTGACGTCGATCGCCGGCGGGATCGACCACAAGGCCACGGCCGAGCAGATCGAGCACATCGCGACGTTGATCCCCGACGAGTGGCTGGAGCCGTCGGCCACCGGGTCTGCCCGGCAATGTGCGGATCGCGTCCGCAAGGAATTCGACTACGGGGCCGACGCCGTAATCATGCACGGCGCGACACCGGACGAACTCGAGCCCGTGATCGCGGCCTATCGGGGGAGCGCTTAGCCCGTTACGGCATGATGACGGTCCGGCTCACCGGTTCGGCGGCGGCCTGTCGGCTGGACAGTCCACGAAGCAGCGAACTGAGTAAGGCATCACGGGTTTCGCGGGGATCGATGAGTTCATCGAATCCCAGATGCTCGGCCGAGCGATAGGACGCCTGCAACTCGGCGTCGCGCAGCTTCGCGGTGATGTCCTCACCGGCATGCGTCGCCCGGCCCAGCGCCGCCGCGCTCATGGCGCCCATGGTGGCGCCCGGGTAGGCGAAGGTGGCGCTCTGGTGATCGAAACCCAAGAGCGACATGACCATCGAGCCAAATCCGTATGCCTTGCGCAATGTGACGTGCAACTTGACCGTGGTCGCCGCCGTCTGCGCGGCGAACATCCGCGCACCGGCGCGCAGCACGCCGCTGCGCTCGGACCGACTACCGGGCAGCATGCCGGGGTTATCGGCAAGGAACACGATGGGCAGGTGGAAAGAGTCGGCCACCATGATGAAATGTGCCGCCTTGTCCGCCGCGTCGGCGTCGATGGAGCCCGCGAGCACGTTCGGCTGATTCGCGACGACCGCGACCGGGTGGCCACCGAGATGGGCCAACGCGCAGATGATCGCCTTGCCGTACTGCGGCTGGACTTCGAACCAGTCGGGCCGGTCGAAGACCACGTCCAGCACGGCGCGCATGTCGTAGATGCGGCGGTTGTCGCGGGAGACGATGTCGAGCAGTTCGGGCGTCGCACGTGGCTCGCTGTCCCCGTCCGGCGGCAGCTGCGCCGGGTACGACCACGCGCTCGGCGGGAAATACGACAGGTACCGCCGGATATCGGCGATCACGGCTTCGTCGTCTTCGGCGACGTTGTGGATCACCCCGCTCGGCAAGGCGGTGCCGGGTCCGCCGAGGTTCTCCTTCGAGATCTCCTCTCCGGTGGACTCTTTGACGACCGGCGGTCCGGCGGTGAAGATGGCGCCGTGGGCGCTCATGATGCGGAAGTCGCAGACGGGGGCGACGAGGGCACCATGTCCGGCCGACGGGCCGAGCACGGCGGCAACTCCAAGCGCTACCGCATCGCCTGTCTCTTATACACATCT
>NZ_LZSZ01000074.1:0-1184 GCF_001665645.1 Mycobacterium sp. 852002-30065_SCH5024008
CGATACGTCCACGAGCGGTCCCCGAAAGTCAGCGCCACCGCCTCGGGCGTGCGGCCGACTTGGGTGGCAAACAACGCCGGAATCGACACCCCCGACACCGCCGGACGGTCCAACACCGCCCGATTACCCCAGTTATCCAAACAGGCATACTCATCGGCGCCAAGCACATCAATCGACGACAACAGCCGCGACGGATCCGCGATGATGGCCTCCAGCAGGCGCTGGAACCGCTCGATTAGCGTCTGGATGCTGTTGGGGTTCAAGATGTCGGTGCGAAATTCCACCGCCCCACCGATGCCGGCCGGCTCACCGCCCCCGGTCCAGCGTTCGGCCAACGTGAACGTCAAATCCACACGCGCCGTGTGGGTTTGCAGCGGTATGGGGTTGACCTGCAGACCACCTAGGTCCAGCTCGACGGGATGCTGGTGTTGCCAGAACAGCATCACTTGCACCAGGGGCTGGTGGGCCAGGCTGCGGGCCGGATGGAGTTGCTCAACCAGCGCTTCAAAGGGCACGTCTTGGTGCTCAAAGGCAGCCAGGCTACGCGCGCGCACCTGCCCCAACAGTTCGGCCACACTGGGGTCACCGGCCAGATCGACGCGTAACACCAAGGTGTTGACGAAAAACCCGACCAGCTCATCCAGCGCCGGGTCACGCCGGCCCGCGATCGGGAACCCGACAGCCACATCACAACTGGCGCTCAGTTTGGCCAGCAACAGCGTCAAGCCGGCCTGGATCACCATAAAACTGCTGATCTGATGTGCCCGGGCCAACCGGGCGATCTGCTGCTGCAACTGCGCCGGCCACTCGAAGGCCACACTGGCGCCGCGATAATCGGCTACCGCCGGATACGGCCGATCCGTGGGTAGCGCCAGGCGTTCAGGCATCCCGGCCAACGCGCCCTGCCAGTAGGCCAACTGCCCGCTAATGCAACTATCCGGGTCGTCGAGGTTGCCGAGCTGCTCACGCTGCCAGACTGTGTAATCGGCATACTGCACCGCCAACGGCACCCAACCCGGGGCTTGGCCGGCGCAGCGTGCGGCATAGGCGGTGCCCAGATCCCGCATCAGCGGGGTGATCGACCAGCCATCCGCGGCGATATGATGGGCCACCGCCACCAACACATACTCATCCTCGTCGAGGCGGAAAAGCTGGGCCCGCAACGGAATCTCGACCGCCAGATC
>NZ_LZSZ01000075.1:0-605 GCF_001665645.1 Mycobacterium sp. 852002-30065_SCH5024008
GATGTGTATAAGAGACAGATGTTCAACCCAGCACCCCACTGCCGGCCCCGGCCGCCGACGGTATTGCGTATCTGATTTACACCTCGGGCACCACCGGGGTGCCCAAAGGCGTTGCCGTGACCCACCATAACGTCACCCAGCTGCTGGCGTCGGCAGATGCCTACCTGGAGCGGGCGGGGGTGTGGTCACAGTGGCACTCGTATGCCTTTGACGTTTCGGTGTGGGAGATCTTCGGTGCCCTGCTCGGTGGGGGCCGGTTAGTGGTGGTGCCCGAGGCGGTGACCGCCTCTCCGGAAGACTTCCACGCCTTGCTGATCAGCGAACAGGTCAGCGTGTTAAGCCAAACCCCGTCGGCGTTTTATGCGCTGCAAACCGTTGATGGATTAGCCCCGGAGTTAGGCCGCCGGCTGGCGCTGAAGACAGTGGTGTTTGGTGGGGAAGCCCTTGAGCCCGCGCGTCTAGCGGGGTGGGTGGACCGCCATCGGCAGTCCCCGCGGCTGATCAACATGTACGGCATCACCGAGACAACCGTGCATGCCTCGGTACGCGAGATCATGGCCGGTGATGTCGCCGGCGCAGCGAGCCCCATCGGGGTGCCGTTAGTT
>NZ_LZSZ01000076.1:0-47923 GCF_001665645.1 Mycobacterium sp. 852002-30065_SCH5024008
ATCCCCGCTCTTTTCGGGGTGGAACTGGGTGGCCGACAGCGGCCCTTGCTCGACGGCGGCCAGGAAGGGCACCCGGTGGGTGGCCCAGGTGAGCACGGCCTCGGGCGAACCCTCCCAGTTCTGCGCGGCGTAGGAGTGCACGAAGTAGAAGCGGGTGTCGGCGTCCAGCCCCTTGAACAGGGTGGTGCCTTCCCCGGATTCCACGACGTTCCAGCCCATGTGCGGGATCACCGGGGCATCCAGCCGGGTGACCTCTCCCGGCCACTGGCCGCAACCCGTTGTCTGCACACCGAATTCGACGCCGCTGGCGAACAGGATCTGCATGCCCACGCAGACGCCCAGCACCGGGCGCCCGGCGGCGACCCGGTCGGCGATGATGCGGTCCCCCTTGACTCTGCGCAGGCCGGTCATGCAGGCCTCGAAGGCCCCGACGCCGGGCACCACCAGCCCGTCGGCGGCGGCCGCCGCATCGGCGTCGGCGGTCACCTCGACCGATGCGCCCGCCCGCTCGAGCGCGCGCTGGGCCGACCGTAGGTTGCCCGAGCCGTAATCCAGGACCACGACGGATGGTTTTGTCACAGAACACCTTTGGTGGACGGCACGTCCGACACCCGGGGATCGGGCTCGACGGCCTGACGCAACGCGCGCGCCACCGCCTTGTACTGCGCCTCGGTGACGTGGTGCGGGTCGCGCCCGTACAGGACGCGCACGTGCAGCGCGATGCGCGCGTTCATGGCGAGCGACTCGAACACGTGCCGGTTGATCACGGTGTGGTAGGGCACCGAGCTGCCGGCAATGGTGGTGTGCCGCAGGTGATCCGGCTCACCGGTGTGCACGCAGTAGGGCCGGCCGGACACGTCGACGACGGCGTGGGCCAGCGTCTCGTCCATCGGGATGAAGGCGTCGCCGAACCGGCGGATGCCCCGCTTGTCGCCCAGGGCCTGGCCGAGCGCCTGCCCCAGCGCGATGGCGGTGTCCTCGATGGTGTGGTGGCCCTCGATCTCGACGTCGCCCTTGGTGCGGACGTTCAGGTCAAAGCTGGCGTGGGTCCCCAGCGCCGTCAGCATGTGGTCGTAGAACGGCACGCCGGTGTCGACGTGGACCTGCCCGGTACCGTCGAGGTCGAGCTCGATGACGATGTCAGATTCCTTGGTGCGACGCTCGATACGCGCGCGCCGAGTCGCAATAGTGGTCACGGGGCTCCTACTGGGGTGGCTGGGACCAGTTCGGTGGCAGCGATTTGGGCGCTGGCCCGCAGGAACGCGTCGTTCTCTTCGGCCAGTCCGGTCGTGGCCCGCAGGTAGCCGTCAATCCCGACGTCGCGGATCAGGACGCCGGCGTCCAAGTAGCGCTGCCAGGCGGCCGGGGCGTCGGCGAATTGTCCGAACAGCACGAAGTTCGCGTCGCTGGGGATCACGCGAAAACCCATGCCGGTCAGGGCGGTTGTGACCCGTTCCCGTTCGGCGATCAGCGCCGCAACGCTACTCAGGGTGTCGTCCGCGTGCCGCAGCGCGGCCCGGGCCGCGGCCTGCGTGACCGACGACAGGTGATACGGCAGCCGGACCAGCAGCATCGCGTCGATCACCGCGGGCGTGGCGATCAGGTAGCCGAGCCGCCCGCCGGCGAAGGCGAACGCCTTGCTCATGGTGCGGGTGACGATGAGCTTGGTCGGATACTCCCGCACCAGCCCGACGGCACTCGGCTCGGAGGAGAACTCACCGTAGGCCTCGTCGACGATCAAGATTCCCGGCACCGCGTCGAGCAGCCGCCGCAGAGCCGGCAGCGAAACGCTCTGCCCGGACGGGTTGTTCGGGCTGGCGAGGAAGACCACATCGGGTTGATGTTCGGCGACGGCGGCGACCGCCCTGTCCACGTCGAGGTTGAAGTCGTCGGCGCGGACGCCCTCCAGCCATTCCGTGCGCGTGGCGCCGGCGATGATCGGGTGCATCGAGTAGGACGGGGCGAACCCGATCGCGGTGCGCCCGGGCCCGCCGAATGCCTGCAGCAGCTGTTGCAGGATCTCGTTGGATCCGTTTGCGGCCCAGACGTTTTCCACCCCGAGCTGCACGCCGGTCTGCGCGGTGAGGTAGCCGGCGAGATCGCCGCGCAGGTCCACCGCGTCGCGATCGGGATAGCGGTGCAGGTCGGCGGCCGCCTCGGCCACCGACCGCACCACATCGTCCACCAGCGCCCGGCTGGGCGGGTGCGGGTTCTCGTTGGTGTTCAGCCGCACCGGGACGGCCAGTTGTGGTGCGCCGTAAGGTGACTTGCCGCGCAAATCCTCGCGCAGGGGCAGGTCGTCCAGCGTCGGGTTCTCCGCGCCGGTCATCGCTCGAACCTCCGCCGGATCGCCTCGCCGTGCGCCGGAAGGTCTTCGGCCTTGGCCAGCGTGACCACGTGTCCCGAGACGTCCTTGAGGGCGGCCTCGGTGTAGTCGACGACGTGGATGCCGCGCAGGAAGGTCTGCACCGACAGGCCGCTGGAATGCCGCGCCGAGCCCGCCGTGGGCAGCACGTGATTGGATCCGGCGCAGTAGTCGCCGAGGCTCACCGGTGAGTACGGACCGACGAAAATGGCTCCGGCCGAACGTATTCGGCCGGCGACCGCCGACGCGTCGGCGGTCTGGATCTCCAGGTGCTCGGCGGCGTAGGCGTTGACCACCTGGATGGCGGCGTCGAGATCGTCGACCAGGATGATCGCCGACTGGCGACCGCCGAGCGCGGCGGTCACCCGGTCGCGATGCACCGTGGTGCGTAGCTGGGCGGCCACCTCGGCGTCGGTCGCGGTGGCCAGGTCCTCGCTCGGGGTGACCAGCACGCTGCCCGCCATCTCGTCGTGCTCGGCCTGGCTGATCAGGTCGGCGGCCACGTGCGCCGGGTCGGCGGTGTGGTCGGCGAGGATGGCGATCTCGGTGGGCCCGGCCTCGGCGTCGATGCCCACGCGCGAGCGGCACAGCCGCTTGGCGGCGGTGACGTAGATATTGCCGGGCCCGGTGATCAGGTCGACCGGCGCCAGCTCGGAGCCGTCCGTGTCGCTGCCGCCGTAGGCCAGCAGCGCCACCGCCTGCGCGCCGCCGACGGCCCACACTTCGTCGACCCCGAGTAGCCGGGCGGCGGCCAGGATCGTCGGATGCGGCAGGCCGTCAAAGCGAGCCTGCGGCGGGCTGGCCACCACCAGCGAGTCGACGCCGGCGGCCTGCGCGGGCACCACGTTCATCACCACGCTGGACGGGTACACCGCGTTGCCGCCGGGCACGTACAGGCCCACCCGCTCGACCGGCACCCACCGCTCGGTGACCGTCGCGCCCGGGCCGAGCGTGGTGGTGACGTCGGCACGGCGCTGGTCGGCGTGCACCGCGCGGGTGCGTTCGATCATCACCCGCAGGGCGTCCACGACGTCGGGTTCCAAGCCGGCCAGCGCCGCTTCCAGAGCCGCCTCGGGGACCCGGACCGCCGCGGGCCGCACACCGTCAAACGACGCCCCGAACTCCAGCGCCGCCTCGGCGCCGCGCTCGGCCACGGCCTGCACGATCGGCCGCACCTTGGGCAGCACGCTCTCCACGTCGGCGCCGCCGCGCGGGAGCGCGCTCCGCAATCGGGCAGCCGTCAGCTCGACGCCCCGCAGGTCTATGCGGGCCATCACGGGTGCTGAAGCGGTACTCATTGCCTCCATTGTCCCAGAGCAACTCAAGTGGATATCCGCCCGGTACAGTGCCCGTGGAACGCCCACACAACGCAGGGAGCCGTCATGTCCGCGAAGGATCACCCCAACAACGCCCCGGGCGTCCCGATGGTGTTCCCGCCCTGGTTCGAGCGCTTTCAGATCAAGTATTTCAACCCGGCGGTCAAGCCGATCGCCCGCTTTCTGCCCGGCACGGCGACCATCAAGCACCGCGGCCGCACCTCCGGCACGCCGTACGAGACGGTCATCACCCCCTATCGCAAGGGAAACGTGCTGGCGATCGCGCTGGGCCACGGCAAGACGAACTGGGTCAAGAACGTGCTGGCGGCCGGCGAGGCCGACGTAGCGTTCAGCCGCAACCGCGTGGTGCACATCACCAATCCGCGGATCCTGCCGGCCGGTTCCGAGGGCCCCGACGCCGAACGTCTGCCGCGGATGGCCCGGATGCAGCTCCGGCGGATCGGCGTTTTCGTCGGCGACATCGCCTGAGGCGCGGCGCGCTTTTGGGGGTGCGCTCACGGTGGCGACACGCCGCTGGAGAGCGCCCTGGGCGCACACTCAACGCCCTGGACGCACACTCGAGCGGTCTACGCCCTGGTGAAGACCGTCTTGCCGGTCATCGTCGGCCAGGCCGATGGGGCGTCTTCCCAGGCGACGACGCGGTCGACGGCCGGCGACACGTCCAGACCGCCCGCGAGCAGTTCGAGCACGCGCGGGATGACCGTGCGCGCGCTGACGCGTCCGGTGATGAACCGGACGCCGCGCGAGTACATCGGCAGCAGCGGCATCTCGACCTTGTATTCGGGGTAGATCGCGGTGTCGGTGCAGACGCCGTCCGGCCAGGTCGCGCGCAGTGTCGCCGCTAACAGCGCCGGATCGCTGGTGGTGTGCACCGTGACCGGGTAAGAGCCCCAAGACTTGTCCGGTTTGGCGGCGTCGTGGACCACCGCGCCGAGCTTCTCGGCGGCGGCCAGCCGCTGCGGGTCGGTGTCGACGTAGTCGACGTGAGCCCCCAGCGCCGCGGCGATCGCAGCCGAGTACAGGCCGATCGACAGCCGTCCGAGCACGAGGACGCGGCGATCGACCGGATCCAGTGCCTCCAGTTCTGCCCCAAACGGCCCGACGGTGCGCCAGCCGTCGGGAATGTTGTCCGACAGGGACGCGATGGAGACGGGGTCGACGGCGTCGGGCAACGGGATGAGCATCGCGTCGGCGTACGGGACCAGCACCAGATCCGACATAAAGCCGCCGCCGTCAAGGCCGGCGATCGGTGCCATCCCGTAGGCCGCCATCAATGGCACTGCGCTGCACGAACCGGTCACGCCGCGGCGGCATTCGCGGCAGGCCCCGCAGCTGATCTGAAACGGCACCACGACGCGGTCGCCGACCCGGGCGCCCCTGACCTCATCGCCGACGGCGACGACCTCGGCCAATCCTTCGTGGCCCACCGCGTACCCCGGCGGCAAGGGCAGCCGCCCATTGCACACCGCGACGTCGAGGTCGCAACACGCCACCGTCAGCGGCCGGATCAGCGCCTGCTCGGGAGCGCTGAGCTGGGGTTCGGGCACCTGACGCCACGCGTATCGCCCGGTGTCTTCGTACGTCAGCTGCCTCATCTCTGCATTCTTGAGTGATCACTCAAGTAAAGTCAATAGCGTGCCGAGACCCGACCGCAGCCGCACCGCGTTGATCGATAGGGCCGCCACGCTGTTTCGCCGCCAGGGCTACGCGGCGACAGGCCTGAACCAGATCCTCGAGGAAGCCGGCGTCAAGCCCGGTTCGCTGTATCACCACTTCCCACAGGGCAAACAACAGCTGGCCGCGGCGGTCGTCGAAACCAAAGGCGCCGGCATCGAACAACTGCTGCGGCGGTTCCTGGCGACGGGCCGGCCGGCGGCAGACATCGTCGATCGCTGGATCGATCTGCTGGCCGCGGGGTTGGCCGGCGATCGGCGCGACGGCTGCCCGATCGAGCCGATCGCCACCGAGTCGGTGAACGCCAGCCCGCTGGTGCGCGACGCGTCGGCCCGCGCGTTCAGGGGCTGGTGTGCGGCAGTCGAGCAGCGGCTGTGCTCCGACGGCTGGTCGGCGGCCGAGGCGAAACGGGTTGCGCTGGCCGTGATCTCGCTGATCGAGGGAGCGCTGATCCTGTCCAGGATCTCCGGTGACGCGGGCGCGCTCGACGCCGCCAAACCGGCCGCGCGCACGCTGCTGCGCGGCTAGGACCCTTACATGTCCAGGCCGACATCGAGCGCGCGCACCGAGTGCGTCAGCGCGCCGACGGCCAGGTAGTCCACCCCGGTTGCCGCGTAGGTGGCGGCGTTTTCCAGGCTGAGCCCGCCGGAGGCCTCGAGCAGCACGGCGGGGGCGCGCGCGTCGCGACGCTGCACGGCCATCTGCGCCTGCCACACCGGGAAGTTGTCCAGCAGCACCAGTTCCGGCTTTTCGCCCAGCACCTCGTCCAGCTGCTCGAGGGAGTCCACCTCCACCTCGCACGGCAGATCCGGCGCCGCGTCGCGCACCGCCCGCAGCGCGTCCACCACCGAGCCCGCGGCGACCACGTGGTTGTCCTTGATCAGCGCCGCATCGCCGAGCCCCATCCGGTGGTTGACGCCGCCGCCGACCCGCACCGCGTACTTCTGCAGCGCGCGCAGCCCGGGCAGGGTTTTGCGGGTGTCGCGGACCTTGGCCTTGGTGCCCTCCACGGCCTCGACCCAGGCCGCCGTCGTGGTGGCGATGCCCGACAGGTGACACACCAGGTTCAGCATGGTCCGCTCGGCGGTCAGCAGGCCGCGGGCGTCCGCGCGCACGGTCAGCATCGGCTCGCCCGGCTGCAGCCGGGCGCCGTCCTCGACGCTGTGCACCACTTCGTAGCCCCCGGGGAGGACGGCGTCGAGGACCAGCAGCGCGACCTCGACGCCGGCGATCACGCCCGGCTCGCGGGGCACCATCGACGCCGTGGCCACCGCACCGGCGGGCACCGTCGCGAGGGTGGTGATGTCGGGGCCGTAGCGCAGGTCCTCTTCCAGACCGCGCCGGATGGTGTCCTGAGCGGCGCTTCGTTCGTCGGGCAGCATCATCAGCCCACCGCCGCCAGCGCCTCCACCAGCACCGAGCTGTGGTCGTCGGCCAGCCGCAGCACGCTGCTGCGGGCCTGTTCCGGTGCGGGGTCCGGGTATTCGGCGCGATGGTGGCAGCCCCGGCTCTCGTTGCGGGCCAGGGCCGCGGCGGTCACCGCGCGGGCGGCGACGGTCAACGCGACGTCCTCGAAGTCGCGGCGGCCGGCGATGGGGCGCACCCGCGCCCCCGACAGCGTCTCGGACAAGCGGTGCAGCCCGGCGGCGTCGCGCACCACCGAGGCATCGCGGCTCATCGCGGCCTGCAATGCGCCGCGTTCCGGGGCGGTGTGGGCGATGGGCTCGGGCTCGACAGCCCTGACGCGCCCGGCCGCCATCGCGTGCGCGGCCGCGGCTTTCCCGGCGCGGCCACCGACCACCAGGCCCTCCAGCAGGCTGTTGGACGCCAGCCGATTGGCGCCGTGCAGTCCGGTGCGCGCCACCTCGCCGGCGGCGAACAGGCCGGGCAATTCCGTCTGGCCGTGCACATCGGTGGCGACGCCGCCGCAGCCGTAGTGCGCCCCCGGCACGACCGGGATGGGCTGACGGACGGGGTCGATGCCGGCTGCGCGGCAGGCGGCGGTCACTGTCGGGAACCGGGTCGCGAAACCTTCGATGCCGCGCGCGTCGAGGAAGACGCACGGGTCGCCGGTGGCCTTCAACCGGGTGTCGATGGCCGCGGCGACGACGTCACGCGGCGCCAGATCGCCCATCGGGTGAACACCGGCCGTCACCGAATTGCCTTGCCGGTCAAGGAGTATCGCGCCCTCGCCGCGGATGGCCTCGGTGACCAGCGGGCGCCGGCCGCCGCTCCCACCGAAGAGCATCGTCGGATGGAACTGGATGAACTCCAGGTCGCTGACCGCGACGCCGGCCCACAGTGCCAGCGCGATTCCGTCACCGGTGGAGCCCTCGGGATTGGTGGTCGCGCCGTAGAGGTGCCCGAGACCTCCGGAGGCCAGGATCACCGCGGGCGCGTTGATGATTCCGTAGCCGTCCACGCTGCCCAGCAGGACCCCGGTGACGGCGGCATCGTTGTGCAGCACCCGCAGCGCCACATGGCCGGCGCGGATGTCCAGCCGGGCCGCGGCGTGGTCGAGCGCCCGCTGCACCTCGGCTCCGGTGGCATCGCCGCCGGCGTGCACGATCCGCCGCCGCGAGTGCCCGCCCTCGCGCGTCACGTCCCAGCAGCCCGGGTATGCCTCGTCGAATCGCGCTCCGGCACCGACCAATTCAGACACCGCCCGGTACCCGTCGGCGACGATGGAATACACCGCGTCGGGGTCGCAGAGGCCGGCGCCGGCCGCCAGGGTGTCCGCGACGTGGGCCTCCACCGAGTCATCGTTGTCGGGCAAGACCACCGCGATGCCGCCCTGCGCGTAATGGGTCGCGGTGCCACCCTTCGCCTGGTCGGCCTTGCTCAGCACAACGACGCTGCGGCCCGCGCGATGGGCGGCAAGCGCCGCGGCCAATCCCGCGACACCGGTACCGATGACGACGACGTCGGCGCTGTGGGTCCAGGCGGGGTGGACGGTCATTCGCCGCCGCCCGGCTGACCGATTTCGATCATTCGCTGCACGCTGCGGCGGCCCGCCGCCGCGATCTCCGGGTCGACATCGACTTCGTCGGCCCCGTCCACCAGGCAGCGCAGCAGGGCCGCGGGCGTGATCATCTTCATGTACTTGCAGGACGCCCGGTCGTTGACCGCGCGGAAGTCGACCTGCGGGGCGGCCCGGCGCAGCTGATGCAGCATGCCGACCTCAGTGGCGACCAGCACCTTGTGGGCCTGGGTTTGGTGCGCCGCGTCGAGCATGCCGCCGGTGGACAGGATCTTCACCCGATCCGCCGGGAAGGCGCCCTCGCCGGCGAGGTACAACGCCGAAGTGGCACAACCGCATTCGGGATGGACGTAGAGGTCGGCGTCGGGGTTCGCCCGCGCCTGCTCGGACAGCTCGTCGCCGTTGATTCCGGCGTGCACGTGACATTCACCGGCCCACACGTGCATGTTCGTGCGGCCGGTCACCCGGCGCACGTGTGCGCCGAGGAACTGGTCCGGGCAGAACAGCACCTCCCGGTCGGGGTCGATGGACTCGACCACGTCGACCGCGTTGGACGAGGTGCAGCAGATGTCGGTGAGCGCCTTCACGGCGGCGGTGGTGTTGACGTAGGAGACGACGACGGCGCCGGGGTGCTCGTCCTTCCAGGCGCGCAACTCGTCGGGGGTGATGGAGTCGGCCAGTGAGCAGCCGGCCCGCTGATCCGGGATGAGGACCGTCTTGTCGGGGCTGAGGATCTTGGCGGTCTCGGCCATGAAGTGCACCCCGCAGAACAGGATGGTGTCCTCGGGCGCCTCGGCGGCGATCCGCGACAGCGCCAGTGAGTCCCCGACGTGGTCGGCGACGTCCTGGATGGCGGGCAGCTGGTAGTTGTGCGCGAGCACCGTGGCGCCGCGCAGCTTCGCCAGTCGGCGAATCTCGGCGGCCCACTGCTCGTCACCCTCCACACCGGCGTAACCGGCGGGTGAATTCGTGACGTCGGCCATCATGTGTTCGGCGAGCGTGTCCATGCGATTTATAACCGTCACGGCGGCTCCTTTCAGCCCAGGAGGTTTTCGACTTATAATCGAAAACATGGTTCATGGTAACACCGCCCACGAAGTGCTCGCGGTCGTATTCCAGGTTCGCCATGTCACCGAGCAGGTTACGAAGGGCCGCCCGACGGAAAAACCGCAGCTTAACGTGCTGTTATGGCAGCGTGCCAAGGATCCGCAGCGCGGCGCCTGGTCGCTGCCCGGCGGGCAGCTGCGCAACGACGAGGACATGACCACCTCGGTGCTGCGACAGCTGGCCGAGAAGGTGGACCTGAAAGAGCTCGCGCACCTGGAACAGCTGGCGGTGTTCTCCGACCCGAACCGGGTGCCGGGCGCCCGGGTGATCGCGTCGACATTCCTGGGATTGGTGCCCTCCCCCGCCACCCCCGAGCTACCGCCGGACACCCGCTGGCATCCGGTGAGCTGCCTGCCGCCGATGGCTTTCGACCACGAGCCGATGGTCACGCACGCGCACACCCGGCTGATCGCCAAGCTGTCCTACACCAACCTCGGGTTCGCCTTGGCCCCAAAGGAATTCGCGCTTTCTACACTCCGCGACATCTACGGCGCCGCGCTCGGCTACCAAGTCGATGCGACGAACCTGCAACGCGTGCTGGTCCGCCGCGGCGTGATCAGCCAGACCGGCACCATCGCGCAGTCGGGCCGCAGCGGCGGGCGGCCGGCGGCCCTGTACCACTTCACCGACTCCCGACTGCGGATCACCGATGAATTCGCCGCGTTACGGCCCCCCGGCTAGGCTCGCGGAAAGCGTCTTCGGGTGACGCGATCGCAAATTGGTGCCAGTGGCGCGTCCGGCTCTGCACGCCCCGGCAGGAATTCGCTCACAGTGCGGCGATTACGTTTTGGTTACCTGCCGTTCGTGCGCGACAATGCCGGATGGCCTAGAAGGGAGCCTCAATGGCTGAGCTCGGCAATCTGGCAGGCACGCATGGCGCGGAGTGGATCGCCCGGCCGCCGCACGAGGAACTGCAGCGCAAAGTACGCCCGCTGCTGCCCTCGGACGACCCGTTCTACCAGCCGCCACTGGGCTTCCAGCACGCCGAACCAGGGACGGTGCTGCGTTCGCGCGACGTCGAACTGGCGTTTTTGGGTTTGATCCCGCAGCCGGTCAAGGCCATCCAGCTGCTTTACCGGACGATGGACATGAACGGCGAGCCGGAGGCGGCGGCGACCACCGTGATCGTCCCGGCCGAGCTCGCGCCGGAACGCCCGTGCCCGCTGCTTTCTTACCAGTGCGCGATCGACGCCGTGTCGTCCCGTTGCTTCCCGTCCTACGCGCTGCGGCGCCGGGCGAAGGCCCTCGGGTCGATCGGTCAGTTCGAGTTCTTCCTGATCGCCGCCGCCGTCGCCGAGGGCTGGGCCGTCTCCGTGCCGGACCATGAGGGGCTGCAGGGCCTGTGGGGCGCGCCGTACGAGCCCGGCTATCGCGTCTTGGACGGCATCCGGGCCGCTCTGGGTTCGGAACGCCTCGGGCTTTCCCAGGAGGCGGCGATCGGGCTGTGGGGGTACTCCGGCGGCGGGCTGGCCAGTGCCTGGGCGGCCGAAGTGTGCGCCGACTACGCGCCCGAACTGGACATCGTCGGGGCGGTGCTGGGATCACCGGTCGGGGATCTGGGCAACACCTTCCGCAGGCTCAACGGCGGTTTCCTATCGGGCCTGCCCGCGCTGGTGGTGGCCGCGCTCGCCCACATCTACCCCGAGCTGGACAGGGTGATCAAGGAGCACAGCAACGAGGAGGGGCGCGCCCTGCTCGAGTCGCTCGAGAAGATGACCACCGTGGAGGCGGTCGTCCGGATGGCCGGCAAAAACATGGGCGACTACCTCGACGAGCCGCTGGAGAGCATCCTGTCGACGCCCGAGGTGATGCACGTCTTCGAGAACATCAAGCTGGGCGTGGCCGTGCCGACGCCGCCGGTGTTGATCGTGCAGGCCGTCCACGACTACCTCATCGACGTGAAAGACATCGACGTGCTCGCCGACGCCTATTCGGCCGGCGGCGCCCAGGTGACCTACCACCGGGACGCGTTCAACGAGCACATGCTGCTACACCCGCTGTCGGCGCCGATGACGCTGCGCTGGCTCACGGACCGGTTCGACCGCCGCCCCCTGACCGAGCACCTCATCCGGACCACCTGGCCGACGATGTTCCATCCGATGACCTACGTCGGGATGGCCCGGCTGGCCAAGATCGCCGCCAAGGTCATCTTCGGCCGGAGCATTCACCGCCGTCCGCTATGACACGGCCGCTTCGGCGGCACCCCCTGCTCCCACCGGCAGCGCTTCGGAAGGCCGGCCGCCCGGCGGAAGGGCGCCCAGGTCGTCGCGGGCGTCGGCGGCCGCCAGCACCGCATACACCAGCGCGGCGATAGCGGCGGGCCACAGCAGGGTCAGCGCGACCTGCAGCGGGTTTTGGGCGAAGAACACCGGGGGCGCCTGGACGACGTACGCCACCGACGGGCCTTTGGACAACGGCACCGCGTCGAAGTTCAATGCGCCGTAGCTGATCCGGACCAGCGCGGCCCCGGTAGCCGTCGCGGCCGCAGCAGCGGTCAACAGGGCGGCGGACAGCGCGGCGACCATCCCCGGGCCGCGGTGCTCGCGCCACTGCCACCCCAGCACGGGCGCCACCACCGCCAGCACGGTCAGCAGCCCCAGCATCAGGCACGGCGCGTCGAAGAAGTGCTCAGACTCGGTGCCGAGATAGTCGTGGACCCGTTCACCCGCCCGCGTGAGCGCCACCACGGCGTGGATCGGCGGGGCGATCCACGCCCACAGCCCGCCGGCCAACACACCGGCCGCCGCGGACCCCAGCCCGGCGACGGCGATGGCGCGCACCGGTGGCTTACGCGGGGCGGTCGCGGCCGGCGGCGTGTCCCGACCTTCCATGGGCTCTGTCATCGCTGGGCCTCCAGGTCGACGGAGTCGACCCGACCGTGCCGCGAGCACTGCGCCCGCCAGCCGTCGGGTCGGACCTGCACGATCATCCGGCGTCCGCATTCCGCACAGAACCGGGGCGGCTCGAGGCCCAACTGCGCCGCTGTCGGCACTGCGGTGCCCCCCAATTCCCCGGTGTAGACGTTGTAGACGCCGGCGCTGACCGGAGCGCCCAGATCCCGAACCACAGTCGCCAAGTTTCCTACAGGGTGGCGTTGAGCGCCTTGATAGGCATCTGCAGGTCGTCGAGCAGTTCCAGGTCGGCCTCGGCCGGGCGGCCGAGTGTGGTCAGGTAGTTCCCGACGATCACCGCGTTGATGCCGCCCAGGATGCCCTTCTTGGCGCCCAGGTCACCCAGGGTGATCTCGCGGCCCCCGGCGAATCGCAGCATCGCGCGCGGCAACGCCAGGCGGAAGGCGGCGACCGACTTCAGCGCCTCGGCCACGGGCAGCACCTCCAAGTCACCGAACGGCGTCCCGGGCCGCGGGTTGAGGAAGTTCAACGGCACCTCGTCGGGCCCCAGCTCGGCCAGTTCGGCGGCGAACTCCGCGCGCTGCTCGAGCGTCTCGCCCATGCCCAGGATGCCGCCGCAGCACACCTCCATGCCGGCGTCGCGCACCATCGACAGGGTCTGCCAGCGCTCTTCCCAGGTGTGGGTGGTCACCACGTTGGTGAAGAACGAGCGGGCGGTCTCCAGGTTGTGGTTGTAGCGGTGCACACCCATCGCCGACAGCTGCTCGACCTGCTCGGTGGTCAGCATCCCCAGCGAGCAGGCGATGTTGATCTCGACCTCGTTGCGGATCGCCTCGATGCCGGCCGCGACCTGGGCCATCAACCGCTCGTCGGGCCCACGGACGGCGGCCACGATGCAGAACTCGGTGGCACCCGACTTCGCGGTTTGCTTGGCGGCCTCGACCAGACTGGGAATGTCCAGCCGCGCGCTGCGCACCGGCGAGGCGAACAACCCCGATTGCGAGCAGAAATGACAATCCTCCGGGCAGCCGCCGGTCTTCAGGCTGATGATGCCCTCGACCTCGACCTCGGGCCCGCACCAGCGCATCCGCACCTCGTGGGCCAGCGCCAGCAGGTCGTCGAGCCGGTCGTCGGACAGTTGCAGCACCTGCAGCACCTGCTCGCGACTCAGTCCCTCGCCGCGCTCGAGTACCTGTTCGCGGGCAACCGCCAGGATGTCTGCGTCGTTGGCGCCGGTGGCCGGTCGAGTTGCCGCTTGAGTCACCCGTACTCCCCTGCATCATCGGTGGCCGCGCACGCGGCCCCCCTGCCCACGGTGGTGGCAGCTTGAATAAAAAGTGTTCAAAGTAGGGTAACGGCCGCAGAACATGCCGTCCGCCGGGGTATCTCACCACAATGACCGATCCGCACGTCGCGTATGTGGCTCACCACATGATCCTGCTGGCGATCCCGGCCTTCTTGCCGGCGATCATCGTCGTCGGCGTGATCCTCTACATCGCGCTCAAGGACCGCCGCTCCCCCGGCGACGAGGAGGACTCCGCGCAGGGCACCGACGAAATCGGTGATTGACCGGCCGCCGATTTGGGCATTCCGCTTCCTGCGAGCTGGATCACAGCTCGCCAGGCGGTCGGGCGCTGTTGGGAGGGTTTGACGATGAAATCGGCGGAACTCACTTTCGTTGCCGAGGCACCGGCGCGCGGCGCCGGCCTGAACCAGGTGATCGGGCTGTCGGTCGCGGCGGTAGTGATCGCCGCGGTCATGCTGTGGGTCGGTTATGCCCACCGCACCCATCGGATCGAGTGGTTGACCCGGGTCGCCGACAAGCTGGGCGAGAAGTTCCACCGGCCCAATTGGGTGGCGCTTCCGGTCCTCATCTTCACGACGTTCATCATCTGCGCCCTGTTCGGGTTCATCTGGGACGTCAGCTGGCACATCGGCAACGGGCGCGACCCCGGCCCCTTGGCCAACCCCGCGCACTACTTCATCATCATCGGCCTGTTCGGAATCTTCGTCGCCGGCATGGTCTCGGTCGTGCTGCCGTTCGACAAGCCGGGCCCCGCGTCGGTGCGCATCACGCGCAACTGGCACGCGCCCGTCGGTGGCCTGCTGATGGCGGGCTGCGGGATGTACGCGATGATCGGGTTCCCGCTCGACGACATCTGGCACCGGATCTTTGGGCAAGACGTAACTCTCTGGGGCCCAACGCATTTGATGATGATCGGCGGGGCGTGTTTCTCGCTCTTCTCGGTGCTGATGCTGGAGCGTGAAGGCGAGGCGCACGAAGCCGATGAGGTAACCCACGGCGCCTTCATCACCTTCCTGCGTTACCTGTCCTTCGGCGGGCTGTTCATCGGCCTGTCCGTCTACCAGATCGAGTTCGACTTCGGGGTCCCGCAGTTCCGGCTGGTGTTTCAGCCGATGCTGATCGCCGCGGCGTCCGCGCTGGCGGCCGTCGCTGCCCGCATGACGATGGGACGCGGTGCCGCGATCATCGCGGCGCTGTTCGCCATCGCGCTGCGCGGCGCGGTTGCGGTGGTGGTTGGCCCCATCCTGGGCGCCCCGATCAACTGGTTCCCGCTGTACCTGGGTCCCGCCCTCGTCGTCGAGCTGGTGGCGCTGACCCCGTTGATCAAGCGTCCGGTGGCCTTCGGCGCCGTCTCCGGCCTCGCGGTCGCCACGGTGGGGCTGTGGCTGGAATCGCTGTGGATCGGGGCGGTGTACCACTACCCGTGGCCGACCAGCATGTGGGGCGAGGCGCTGGCGATGTCGGTGCCCGTCGCGGCGCTGACCGGGGTATGCGGCGCGCTATTCGGCGTGGTCCTCACCGGCCAGCGCCTGCCAAGCCGCGGGGTCGGCATCTCGGTGGTGGCGGCGGCGGTGTTGGTGATCGGCGTCGCGGTGGCCAACGGCTTGCACATCCTCGTGCCGGGCCAGAACACCGCCACGGTGACGTTGACGGATCTCCCCAGCCCTGCGGGGCAGCGGATGGTGTCGGCCGACGTGATGATCTCCCCGACGACCATGGTCAGTGACCACCCGGACTGGCTGACGATCCTGTCCTGGCAGGGGCGGATGCAGAACGACCGTGGCCTGATGATCGACAAGCTCGCCAAGGTTGGGCCGGGGCATTATCGGTCCACCCAGCCGGTCCCGGTGTGGGGAGACTGGAAGACGCTGTTGCGGCTGCAGGACGGCCGGACGATGACGGCCGTGCCGATCTACGAGCCGGCCGACGACGCCATCCCGGCGCCCGAGGTCCCCGCGCTCGCGACCAGCACGCGGCCGTTCGTCCTGGAGGTCACCATCCTGCAGCGCGAACGCGATCAGAGCGCGCCAGCCTGGTTGTTCACCGCCGGGGGGATCGTCGTGCTGTTCCTGACGCTGATGGTGATCACCGCCCTGACCTGGGGCGCCGGCCGGATCAATAACTACGACACCCTGCCCAAGCGGCCGGAGGAGGAGAAGCACACCGTGCCCGGCACCCCCCAGGCGGCGTGATCGATGGGAATCCGTAGCGCCCTGACCGCGGCGTGGGTGGCGGCGCTGGCGTGGGGGTTGATCGCTTGCGGCGGTTCACATAACCAGTCGCAGCCCGCCGGCGCGGGCCCGACGATCGATGTCACCATCGCCAAGGGGCAGGTGACTCCCACCAATGCCGCCCTGCAGGCCAAGGTGCACCAGCCGATCACGGTGAAGGTGACCAGTGACGCCGCCGACGAGCTGCACGTGCACTCGACGCCCGACCGCAAGTTCCAGGTGGCGGCCGCGCCCAACCAGACGTTCCAGTTCAGCGCCGACGTGCCCGGCAACGTCGAGGTGGAGTTGCACCACCTGGACCGCACGATTGCGACCGTCCAAGTCCAACCGTGACCGGCGGCGGCGCGACCGTGGTGCTCGCGCACGGGCTCGGCGGATCCGGCGACCTTCCGGTGCCGTACATGTACGCGATGGTCGGCGCGGCGTGGGCCCTGACGTTCACCTTCGCGCTGGTCGCCTTCGCCTGGCGGCGGCCGCGGTTCGATCCGCTCAAGCCCGGCCGCCCACTGCCCGCGGCGGTGACCGCGCTGGTTGACGCCCGGGCGACGCGGTGGACGGCCGCCGGGCTGGCGCTGGTGTTCGCCGCGTGGGCGTTGGCGGCCGGGGTGTGGGGCCCGCAGTCGGAGACCAATGCCCTGCTGGGCGTGTTCTACGTGCTGCTGTGGGTCGGGTTGGTGGCGCTGTCACTGGCGATCGGGCCGGTTTGGCGGGTCATTTCCCCGATGCGGACGGTCTACCTGTTGCTGCGACGGGCCACACCCGAGCGCCTGCATCGACCGCGGCGGTCCTATCCCGAACGCTGGGGCTACCGGCCGGGCGCGCTGGGCCTGTTCGCGTTCGTCTGGATGGAGCTGGCCAGCCCGAACCCGGCGTCGCTGCCCTGGGTGCGCGCGTGGCTGGGTATGTATGCCGTGGCCATGCTGGTGGGCGCCTGGCTGTATGGCCAGCGCTGGCTGGCCCGCGCCGACCCGTTCGGCGTGTACAGCATGGCGGTGTCTCGCCTGTCCCCGTTTCGCCGCAACCCGGAGAGCGGGAAGATCGTCGTCGGGAACCCGCTCGACCATTTGCCGTCGCTGCCCGTGCGGCCCGGGGTAGTCGTGTTGCTCGCGGTCTTACTCGGGTCCACGGCGTTCGACAGTTTCTCGTCGTCCCCGACGTGGCGCGGCTTTGCCGACGGGCTGTCTCGCGACGTCGGCCTGACGCCGACGCTGGCGTCGTCGCTGCTGCGGACCCTCGGGCTGGTGGTCTTCATTTCTGTTGTAGCGGTAACTTTTTCGCTCGCCGCGCGCGCGACGGGCGGTGTGGGCCGAGAGCAGCGGGGCGCCCTGCCCGGCCAGATGGCGCATTCCCTGATCCCGATCGTGGTGGGCTACATCTTCGCGCACTACCTGACCTACCTCGTCGAGCGCGGACAGCAGGCCGTGTTCGCGCTGGCCGACCCGTTCGGCCGCGGCTGGAATTTGCTGGGCTTGGCGCACCAGCAGGTGGCCTACGTGTTGTCCGCCCACCCGCCGGTGCTGGCCGGGATCAAGGTGGCCTGCGTGGTCACCGGCCACATCTTCGCGGTGATCGCGGCCCACGACAAGGCCCTGCGGCTGCTGCCGAGCGGCCATCAGCTCACCGGCCAGCTGACCATGATGCTGGTCATGGTCGGCTACACCTTCACCGGCCTGTACCTGCTGTTCGGCGGCTAGCCGATCAGGTAGTCGACCTTCTTCTCGCCGTTCCAGTGCCGCAAACCGGCGAAGCTCCCCTCGACGAGAGTGGGCCGCCCCGCGATCCGCAGCGCCCGGCTCAAAACCGGTCCCCCGACGCGCCGGGCCAGCGTGACGTGCGGCGTCCACTGGCCGGGCAGGCTAGTGGGGGCCGGCGCGGGGGCCAGGTGCTCGCCGCACAGCCGGTGCACCTCCGCGTGGAAATCCAGCAGCTCCGCCGTCGGCACGATGAGCCGGGCCAGGATCGCGTTGGACCGCCCGAGCAGCAACGACGCGCCGACGGCGCAGCCCAGCGGCAGCCGGTCGGTCAGCGGCCGGAGCGCGGCGTCGGCCTCTTCGGCGATGCGGTCGGCCACCGCGAGCGTGACGTGCGGCCGCCCGGCCGGCGCCTGGCTGGGAATTCCGGCGCCGGCCAGCGCATCCCAGAGCCCGCGGATCGTCGACTCGGTGTCGCCGTCGAAGAGCAACTCGATGGAATGCACCATCAGCGGACCAGCGCGGTGACCCAGTCGCGGTCGAACGCCGCGGCGCTCATGGCCGCGAACTGCGCGGCGTCCATCGATCCGGCCCCCGCGGGCAGCGCGGCCCGCACCGGACCCAGCCGGTCCAGGGCGGACCGGTTCGAGGTCTCCACCGGCCCGGGGCGCGCCGGCCAGCTGCCGATGACCAGCCCGGCGCACGGGACATCATGGGCGGCAAGCGATTCCAGCGTCAGCGCGGTGTGGTTGAGGGTGCCCAGTTCCGCGGTCACCGCGACCAGCGCCGCGGCACCCGTCTCGACGGCCAGATCGCGCAGGGTGACGCTCGCGGCGGCGAGCTCGACGAGCAGCCCGCCGGCCCCTTCGACCAGCGTCAGCCGGCCCGGGCGATCCAGGCCGGCGATCAGCTGCAGCACCTGGTCGCCACTGGGCAGCGCGGCGCCGGCCAGCTCGGCGGCGGCGGCCGGCGCCAGCGGTTGCGGGTAGCGCGCCAGCCCGGCCAACTCGGTCACGCCGGACAGCCGGGCGACCTCGGCCAGGTCGTCGTCGCCGGTGTCGGTGCCGGTCTGGACCGGTTTGCACACCGCCACGTCGATGCCGGCCTGACGCGCGTGACAGGCCAGCGCTGCGGTGACGATGGTCTTGCCGACCCCGGTTCCCGTCCCCGTGACGACCAGGACGGTCAAGGGCGCGTCACAGCAAGCACGTCGGTGAGCACCCGCCGCGCGATCTCGAGTTCGGCCGCATCCAGCGACGCGCGCGCGGTCAGCCGCAGCCGGGAGGTCCCGGCCGGCACGGTCGGGGGCCGGAAGCAGCCCACCTTCACGCCGCCGTCCAAGCAGGCGGTCGCGGCGGCCAGGGCCACCTCCGGGTCCCCCAGGACCACCGACACCACCGCCGACTGCGGGATCTCGGGCACGTCGCACACCTCGGCCAGGATGCGGGCATGTCGCAACACCGCCTCGGGTCGCCACGGTTCGGCCCGCAGCACGGTCAGCGCGGCCAGCGCGGCGCCCACCGCCGCGGGCGCCAGGCCGGTGTCGAAGATGAACGTGCGCGCCGCGTCGATCAGGTGGGCGCGAACGGCCGCGGGCCCGAGCACCACCCCGCCCTGGCTGCCCAGCGCCTTGGACAGCGTCGTGGTGAGCACCACGTCGGGGGCGCCCGCCAGCCCGAGCTCGTACAGCAGCCCGCGCCCTCCCCCGCGCACGCCCAGGCCGTGGGCCTCGTCGACGATCAGCAGCGCGCGGTGCCGGCGACAGACCTCGTGCAGCTCCCGCAGCGGCGCCAGGGCGCCGTCGGCGCTGAACACCGACTCGGTGATGACGACGGCGCGCTCCTCGTCGCGTGCGGCGAGGGCGGTCTCCACGGCATCGACGTCGCGATGCGGTGTGACCACCACCCGGGACCGCGACAGCCGGCAGGCGTCGACCAGCGAGGCGTGCGAAAGCTCGTCGGACACCAGCAGTGCGCCGCGGCCCGACAGGCCGACGACCGCGCCCAGGTTGGCCGCGTATCCCGAGGAGAACAGCAATCCCGATGCGGCGCCGACATATTCGGCGAGCTCGGACTCGAATTGCTGGTGCAGTTCGGTGTCGCCGGTGACCAGGCGTGAACCGGTGGAGCCGGCGCCCCACATGCGCAGCGCCGCGACGCCGCCCTCGATCACATCGGGGTGCTGGGATAGCCCGAGGTAGTCGTTGGACGCCAGGTCCAGCTCGGTGGCGACGGCGGGCCGCGGCCGCAACGACCGGCGCAGCCCGGCCTCGCGGCGCTGAGTTTCCACCGCCTCCAGCCAGGCCAGCGGTGACGTCTCGATCGGTGCCCTCATCGGGGATCAGCCTAGTGGCGATCGCCAGCGCGGCGAAGCCGGGCGCTGCGGGTCGTCACCGCTAGTCAACGAGGCGCGCGACCTCGACCATCGCCGAGGTGATCTGGGCGATCTCGGCCGGCGGGCAGATGTAGGGCGGCATCGCGTAGACCAGGTTGCGGAACGGGCGCAGCCACACGCCGCGCTCCATGGCCGCCGGGGTGGCGACGGCCAGGTCGACCGGGCGGGCGCACTCGATGACGCCGATCGCCCCGCACACCCGCACGTCGATGACGCCGGGCAGCGCCCGGGCGGGCTCGAGCCCGGCGCCCAGCCCGGCGGCGATCTCGTTGACCCGGCCGCGCCAGTCCTGGTCGAGCAGCAGCTCGACGCTGGCCACTGACACCGCGCAGGCCAGCGGATTGGCCATGAAGGTGGGCCCGTGCATGAGCGCGCCGGCCTCGCCGGTGCTGATGGTGTGCGCGATGTCGGTGCTGCACAGCGTGGCCGCCAGGGTGACGTATCCGCCGGTCAACGCCTTGCCCACGCACATGATGTCGGGGCTCACCCCGGCGTGGTCGGCCGCGAACAGCTCGCCGGTGCGGCCGAAGCCGGTGGCGATCTCGTCGAAGATCAGCAGAACATCGTGCCGGAAGCACAGCTCGCGCAGGTCGCGCAGGTAGCGGGGGTCGTGGAAGCGCATCCCGCCCGCGCCCTGCACCACCGGTTCGACGATGACGGCCGCCAGTTCGCCGGCGTGCCGGGCGAGTTGCTGCTCGAACGCCGCGCTGTAGCCGGGGTCGTAGTCGCGCGGCACCTGCGGGGCGAACACCTGGCGGGCCAGGATGTCGGTCCACAGCGAGTGCATGCCGCCGTCGGGGTCGCAGACGCTCATCGGCGTGAAGGTGTCCCCGTGGTAGCCGCCCCGCCACGTCATCAGCCGGTGCTTGCCGGGCCGGCCGCGGCCGCGCCAGTACTGCAGCGCCATCTTGACCGCTACCTCGACCGACACCGAGCCCGAGTCGCTGAAGAAAACGGTGTCCAACCCCGCCGGGGTGATGTCCACCAGCAGCTGCGCCAGCCGGGCGGCCGGTTCGTGGGTGAGCCCGCCGAACATGACATGGTTCATCACGCCCAGCTGCCTGGTCAGCGCCGCATCCAGCACGGGATGGCCGTGCCCGTGGATCGCGGTCCACCAGGAGCTCATCGCGTCGAGCGCCTGGATCGGCCGGCCGGCACGGATCAAGGTCAGCCAGGCGCCGCGCGCCGCGACGGCCACCACCGGCGCGGCGGCCTCGCCGCCGATGGTGCTGTACGGGTGCCATAGATGCGCGGCGTCGATCGCGCTGATCTGCTCGGGCGTCAGCCCGGCCCTCGCCGCAGGCATAGTGATCGAGGGTAAAGCAGCCGAGTCGCACAAAGCCCGCCCATCGGGGAGCATGGGATCCGATGGCTACGCCGCAATCGCCCGGTCACCCCGCCGCGGACGCGTCTCCGACCGCGAAAACCAATTCCCCGCTGGTCAATTACGACGACGAAGCGCCGCGGGTCATTCGAGTGCGGCTGGCCCCATGGGACGTCGTTTCCACCGTCGTGCTGTTGGCGGTGCTCGTCATCCTGGCCACCGCGACGACGTGGCCGGACCGCCTCTTCGGCTTCCTCGAGCACGTGTGCGCCGACGAGACATGCGGGCCGGTGCCCTTCGGGATCGACTATTACATCCGCCCGGTGGTGTGGGGCGGTATCGGCGCGGCGATCGCCGCCGCTGTTGTCGGCCCCCTCGTTTCCATGCTGAAGGGCTGGTACATGTCCTTCTGGCCGGTTCTGGCCCTCACGCTGGTGATGGTCAGCTCGGTCGTCGGCTCCCTGCTGACCACCTTCAGCGAACGCTATTGGCTCTAGGCGCGCCGCCGCCGCGGTCGGTCCGCCGCGCGCCCGACTGAGACCGAAATCACAACTGCGCATACGGGATTCGCGCCGCCCAGTCACCGTCCGGTCACGGTACGACAAAAAATGCCGCCGGGGCCTGGCGGCTAACCCCTTCTGTTGTCAGAGTGGTTGCAGTGACTGATGTGAATACAGGGGTGTCGTGCCCGCTGTCACATCCGCAAGTGTCATGCGGCGGCGCGGCCCCAACGTGGGGGTCCTCGCCCAGGGCATGGATCGGCGGCGGACGCGTGAAGTCACCGCGCTGAGGCCACTGAGCGCCTGAAAGGCCAAGAACAATGAAACGCATCTACGCCATCGCGATCGGTCTGGCGATGCTTGCGGCCCCGGTGGTCGCCCCCGTGGTCGCATCCGCCGACCCGGGCACCCGGCCGATGGACTACCAGCAGGTCACCGACGTGGTGATCGCGCGCGGGCTGTCGCAGCGCGGCGTGCCGTTTTCCTGGGCCGGCGGCGGCATCAACGGACCCACCCGTGGCACCGGTTCGGGCATCAACACCGTCGGGTTCGACGCCTCGGGCCTGATGCAATACGCCTACGCCGGCGCGGGCATCAAGCTGCCGCGTTCGTCCGGGGCGATGTACAGGGTCGGTCAGAAGGTTCTGCCGCAGCAGGCGCAGAAGGGTGACCTGATCTTCTACGGGCCCGAAGGCACACAGAGCGTCGCGATGTACCTGGGGAACAACCAGATGCTCGAGGTGGGTGACGTCGTCCAGGTTTCGCCGGTGCGCGCCAACGGCATGGCTCCCTATCTGGTCCGGGTCCTCGGGGTCCAGCCGGCGCCGGCCCAGCAACTGCCGCAGCAGGTGCCGACGCAAGCGCCGGCGCAGCAAGCCCCGCTGCAGCAGCCCCCTGTGCAGCAACTGCCCGCGCAGCCGGCGCCGGTGCAGCAAGCCCCCTTGCAGCAAGCGCCGCTGCAGCAACTGCCCGCCCAGCAGCAGGCCCCGCTGCCGCAGGCTCCGGCCCAGCCAGCGCCGGTGCAGCCGGCGCCGGTGCAGCAAGCGCCGTTGCAGCAGCAGTCCGCGCAGGCCCCGGTGCAGCAAGCGCCGCTGCAGCGACTCCCGGCGCAGCAGGCGCCGCTGGCCCCGCTCCCGCAGCTGCCGACGCAGCAAGTGCCGCCGCAACAGGCCCCGGTGCAGCTGTTGCCGCCCCAGCAATCGCCGTTCCTGCCCCCGGCCGCCGGCCCCGCCCGGTAATTTCCCGGGGCTTCCGGGACTATCGATCGCCGCCACCTGCTCCTAAACGGGAGCGGGTGGCGGTTTTCGGTAAATTAGCGGTCGATCATGTCGACCCTGTCCCCGCCTCCCCTTCCGATCGCGACCGAGGAAACGGTCGCCACGGGAACGCGTAATGCGGGGTTCTACCGCTACGACCTCGACGGGTTGCGGGGTATCGCGATCGCGCTGGTCGCCGTGTTCCATGTGTGGTTCGGCCGCGTCTCCGGCGGTGTCGACGTGTTCTTGGCGCTGTCCGGATTCTTCTTCGGCGGCAAAATCATTCGCGCGGCGCTCAATCCGGCCGTCACCCTGTCGCCGGTTGCCGAGGTGATCCGGCTCGTCCGCCGCCTGGTCCCCGCTCTGGTCGTGGTGCTGGCCGGGTGCGCGGTGCTGACCATCCTCGTGCAACCGGAGACCCGCTGGGAGACCTTCGCCGACCAAAGCCTCGCCAGCCTCGGCTATTACCAGAACTGGGAGCTGGCCAACACCGCCTCCGACTACCTGCGCGCGGGCGAGGCCGTCAGCCCCCTGCAGCACATCTGGTCCATGTCGGTGCAGGGCCAGTTCTACGTCGGCTTCCTGCTGTTGATCGCCGGCTGTGCATACTTCTTCCGGCGTCCGTTGGGCGCCCACCTGCGCACCCTTTTCCTGGTGTCGCTGACGGCGCTGACGGTGGCGTCGTTCGTGTACGCGATCGTGGCGCATCAGGACGACCAGGCCGCCGCCTACTACAACAGCTTCGGGCGCGCCTGGGAGTTGTTACTCGGGGCGCTGGTCGGCGCGGTGGTGCCGGCCATCCGCTGGCCGATGTGGCTGCGGACGGTGTTGGCCACCGTCGCGCTCGGGGCGATCGTGTCCTGCGGCGCCCTGATCGACGGCGTGAAGGAGTTTCCCGGCCCGTGGGCCCTGGTGCCCGTCGGGGCCACCATGCTGATGATCCTGGCCGGGGCGAACCTGCAGCGTGATCCCAGGGACCGGCTGCCGCTGCCGAATCGCCTGCTGGCGGCCGGGCCGCTCGTCGCGTTGGGCGCGATGGCGTACTCCCTGTACCTGTGGCACTGGCCGCTGCTGATCTTCTGGCTGTCCTTCACCGGGCACCGGCACGCCAGTTTCGTCGAAGGCACGGCCGTGCTGCTGGTGTCGGGCCTGCTCGCCTACCTGACCACCCGGCTCGTCGAGGACCCCCTGCGCTACCGCGCCTCCGGGAAATCACCGGCGCCCGCACCCGCGTGGCTGGCGCGCCTGCCCAGGCCCACGATGGCGCTGGGAACCGCGATCGTGCTGCTCGGCGTGACGCTGACGGCGACGTCGTTCACATGGCGCCAGCACGTCACCGTCCTGCGCGCCGCGGGCAAGGAGCTCAGCGTGCTCAACCCGCAGGACTATCCGGGGGCGCGCGCCCTGACCGAACGGGTGCGGGTGCCGGCGTTGCCGATGCGGCCCAGCGTGCTGGAGGTCAAAGAAGACCTGCCGTCCTCCACCCGCGACGGTTGCATCAGCGACTTCGTCAACCCGGCCGTGGTCGTTTGCACCTACGGCGACGTGGCCGCCGACCGCACCATCGCGCTGGCGGGTGGGTCCCATGCCGAACACTGGCTGCCCGCGCTGAGCCTGCTCGGCCAGCTGCACCACTTCAAGGTGGTGACCTACCTCAAGATGGGCTGCCCGTTGTCCACCGAGGAAGTGCCGCTGATCATGGGCAACAACGCCGCCTACCCGCAGTGCCGGGAGTGGGTGGAACAGACGATGACCAAGGTCATTGCCGACCATCCCGATTACGTGTTCACCACGACCACCCGGCCGTGGAACATCAAGCCCGGCGACGTGATGCCGGCGACCTACATCGGGATCTGGCAGAGGTTCTCCGACAACAACATTCCGATCCTCGGCATGCGGGACACCCCGTGGCTGGTGAAGAACGGCCAGCCGTTCGACCCGGCGGATTGCCTCGCCAAAAAGGGCGGCAACCCCCAATCGTGCGCGATCAAGCGTTCCGACGTGTTGTCCGACCACAATCAGACCCTCGACTTCGTCACCCAGTTCCCGCTGCTGAAGGTGCTCGACATGTCCGACGCGATCTGCCGTGCCGACGTGTGCCGCCCCGTCGAGGGAAACGTGCTGATCTACCACGGCGCCCACCACCTCACCCCCACTTACGTGCGAACCACGGCAGGGGAATTGGGCCGCCAGATCGCGGCCAACACCGGTTGGTGGTGACGCGCCCCCACGCCCCCGAGCGCGGATAAGGTCAGAAGGTGCCGACCGACAAATACGCTTCAGAAACAGGCGTTACTGGTAACCAACAGCCGAAACTGGCCACCGTGTGGCCGGGGACCCCCTATCCGCTCGGAGCTTCCTATGACGGCGCGGGGACCAACTTCTCGTTGTTCTCCGAGATAGCCGAGAGGGTCGAGTTGTGTCTGATCGACCATGCCGGAGCGGAGTCGCGGATCCCCCTCGACGAGGTTGACGGCTTTGTCTGGCATGCCTATCTGCCGAACATCACCCCCGGCCAGCGCTACGGCTTCCGGGTGTACGGGCCCTTCGATCCGTCGGCCGGCCACCGGTGCGACCCGAGCAAGCTGCTGCTCGACCCGTACGGCAAGGCCTTCCACGGCGACTTCACCTTCGACCAGGCGCTGTTCTCCTACGACCTCAACGCGGTCCACCCCGACGACCCCAATGCCGATGACGCCGACCCCGGGACTCCCCCGATGGTCGACTCGCTCGGCCACACCATGACCAGCGTGGTGAGCAATCCCTTCTTCGACTGGGGCTCCGACCGGCCGCCGCTCACCCCCTACCACGAAACGGTGATCTACGAGGCCCACGTGAAGGGCATGACGCGGACCCACTCGGGCATCCCCGAGGAGCTTCGCGGCACCTACGCCGGCCTGGCACATCCCCTGGTCATCGATCACCTCAAGTCGCTCAACGTCACCGCGCTGGAGCTCATGCCGGTGCACCAGTTCATGCACGACTCGCGGCTGCTGGACCTGGGCCTGCGAAACTACTGGGGCTACAACACTTTCGGGTATTTCGCGCCGCACAACCAATACGCGTCCAACCGCAACGCCAGCGTCGCAGAGTTCAAATCCATGGTGCGCAGCTTCCACGAAGCCAACATCGAGGTCATCCTCGACGTGGTGTACAACCACACCGCCGAGGGCAACCACCTGGGGCCGACCATCAACTTCCGCGGCATCGACAACGCGGCGTACTACCGGCTCGTGGACACGGACCTGCGGTTGTACAAGGACTACACCGGCACCGGCAACAGCCTCAACCCGCGCCACCCGCACGTGCTGCAACTCATCATGGATTCGCTGCGCTACTGGGTGACCGAGATGCACGTCGACGGCTTCCGCTTCGATCTGGCGGCCACACTCGCACGCGAGCTGCACGACGTCGACCGATTGAGCGCGTTCTTCGATTTGGTGCAGCAGGATCCGATCGTCAGCCAGGTCAAATTGATCGCCGAACCGTGGGACGTCGGCGAGGGCGGCTATCAGGTGGGAAATTTCCCGGGTTTGTGGACCGAGTGGAACGGGAAGTATCGCGATACTGTGCGTGACTACTGGCGGGGCGAGCCCGCAACCCTTGGCGAGTTCGCGTCCCGGCTGACCGGGTCGTCGGACCTGTACGAGGCGACCGGCCGGCGCCCCAGCGCCAGCATCAACTTCGTCACCGCCCACGACGGGTTCACGCTCAACGACCTGGTCTCCTACAACGAGAAGCACAACCTCGCCAACGGCGAAGACAACCGGGACGGCGAAAGCCACAACCGCTCGTGGAACTGCGGCGTCGAGGGACCCACCGACGACCCGGAGATCATGGAGCTGCGCTGCCGCCAGATGCGCAACTTCTGGGCGACCCTGATGCTCAGCCAGGGCACGCCGATGATCGCGCACGGCGACGAGCTTGGGCGGACCCAGGACGGCAACAACAACGTCTACTGCCAGGACTCCGAATTGTCTTGGATGGATTGGTCGTTGGCGGACAAGAATTCGGACCTGCTGGCGTTCGCGCGCAAGGTGAGCACGCTGCGCAAGCACCATCCGGTGTTCCGCCGGCGCCGGTTCTTCGAGGGTGAGCCGATCCGAACCGGCGAGGAAGTGCGCGACATCGCCTGGCTGAATCCGAGTAGCCGCGAAATGACGCACGAGGATTGGGACGAGAGCATTCACAAGTGTGTGGCGGTGTTCCTCAACGGTGAGGCCATCACGGCACCCAACGCACGCGGCGAACGGGTCGTCGACGACTCATTCCTGTTGTGCTTCAACGCCGGCGAAGAACCCGTGGAGTTCGTGATGCCGAACGACGACTATGCGCAGGAGTGGACCGTGGAATTGGACACCAACCATCCGGGCGGTGACGCCGATCAGCTGGTGAAACCCGAAGAGAAAGTCTCGCTGCCCGGACGTTCGCTCCTGGTATTACGTAAGACCTTCTGACGCATGGCCTTTCCCATACTGTCGACCTACCGGCTGCAGCTGCGTGGTGAGGCCAGCGGGTTCGCGTTCACCTTCGCCGACGCGGAAAACCTACTGGACTACCTGGACGAACTCGGGGTGTCGCACCTCTATCTGTCGCCGATCATGACCGCTGCCGCCGGCTCGAACCACGGCTACGACGTCACCGACCCGACGACGGTCTCGCCCGAACTCGGCGGCCGGGACGGGCTGGCGCGGCTGTCCACGGCGGCGCGAGAGCGCGGCATCGGCCTGATCGTCGACATCGTGCCCAATCACGTGGGGATCGACCAGCCCCAACAGAACGCGTGGTGGTGGGACGTCTTGCGGCACGGCCGTTCCTCGGACTACGCAACATATTTCGACGTCGACTGGGACCTCGACGAGGGCGGCCGGATCGTGCTGCCCATCCTGGGTTCCGACGACGACGCCACCGACCTCAAGGTCGACGGGGACCTGCTCCGGTTGGGCGACCTGGCGCTGCCCATCGCGCCCGGTACCGGCGAGGGCACCGGGCCCGAGGTGCACGACCGCCAGCATTACCGGCTGGTGGGCTGGCGCAACGGCGTCTGCGGCTACCGGCGTTTCTTCTCGATCACGTCGTTGGCCGGACTGCGCCAGGAAGATCGCGCGGTGTTCGACGCCACCCACGTCGAGGTGGCCCGGTGGGCCGCCGAGGGACTCGTCGACGGCGTGCGCATCGACCACCCCGACGGATTGTCAGACCCCTGCGGCTATTTGGCGTGGCTGCGCGAAGCGGTTGGACCGCAGACGTGGATCGTGATCGAGAAGATCCTCGCGGTCGACGAGGCGCTGGAACCCACCCTGCCCATCGGCGGCACCACCGGCTACGACGTGCTGCGGGAGATCGGCGGCGTCTTCGTCGACCCGAGTGGCGCCCCCGCCCTGACCGAGCTGGTCGAGTCGGCGGGGCTGGACTACGGGGCGGCGCCGGAGATGTTGGCGGAACTCAAGGTCCGCGCGGCCACCGACACGTTGGCGAGCGAGCTGCGCCGGCTGCGCCGTAGCATCGTGGCGGCGTCCGGCGCCGATCATCCGCAGCTGCCCGAAGCGGTCGCCGCGCTGCTCACCCATATCGGCGTCTACCGCTGCGATTATCCGGGGCTGTCGGCGATCATGCCCACCGCGCTGGCCGAAACCCAGGCGCACTCACCGGAATTGGGCCCCGCGCTGCAGGTGCTCGCCGCGGCACTGGCCCGCGGCGGCGAGCCGGTCACCCGCCTGCAGCAACTCTGCGGCGCGGTCACGGCCAAATCCGTCGAGGACTGCTACTTCTACCGCGACGCCCGGCTGGTGTCGCTCAACGAGGTGGGTGGCGAACCGCATCGTTTCGGTGTCGGCGCGGCAGAGTTCCACCAGAGCGCGGCCGACCGTGCCCGCTTGTGGCCGCAGACGATGACGACGCTGACCACCCACGACACCAAACGGGGTGAGGACGTGCGGGCCCGGATCGGGGTGCTCTCGCAGGTCCCGTCGCTGTGGGCCGAGTTCGTCGCCCGCTGGGAGGCCGACGCGCCCTCCCCTGACCGGGCGACCGGACAGTTATTGTGGCAGAACATCTTCGGCGTCTGGCCGGTCAGTGGCGAGGTCGGCCCGGAGCTGCGCGAGCGGCTGCACGGCTACGCCGAGAAGGCCATCCGGGAAGCGGCCTGGCATACCTCGTGGAACGATCCGGACGCCGAGTTCGAGGACGCGGTGCACCGGTGGCTGGACACCGTGTTCGACGGCCCGGTGGCCGGCCAGCTGACCAAACTGGTCACCCAGCTCAACCCGCACGCCGCCAGCGACGCGCTGGGCCAGAAGCTCCTGGCCCTGACGGTGCCCGGGATACCGGACGTCTACCAGGGCACCGAACTCTGGGACGACAGCCTCGTCGACCCGGACAACCGCAGGGCCGTCGACTACACCGCCCGGCGGGCCGCCCTGAAGGCGTTGGAACACCCCAAGATTCGGGTCGTCACCACGGCGCTTCGGGTGCGACGCTCCCATCCGGACAGCTTCGTGCGCGGCAACTACGTCCCCGTGCTGGCCAGCGGTGACGCCAGCGAGCATGTGCTGGCGTTCCGCCGGGGTGACGACGTCCTGGTCGCGGTCACCCGCTGGACCGTGCGGCTGACCGAAACCGGCTGGGGCAACACGGTGCTGCCGCTGCCCGAAGGGACGTGGAAGGACGCGCTCACCGGGGCCATCGCGGAGGGGCCGACCTCGGCGGCGCAATTGTTCGCCGACCTGCCCGTCGTCTTGCTGGAGCGTCACCATGACTGAATTCCGGGTCTGGGCGCCCAAACCGGAGCTGGTCCGGCTCGACGTCGAGGGCCGGGTGCACGCGATGACGCGCGCGGATGACGGCTGGTGGCACGCGAACGTCGACGCGGCGCCGGACGCCCGCTACGGGTTCCTGCTCGACGACGATCCCACCGTGTTGCCCGACCCGCGCTCGCCCCGGCAGCCCGACGGCGTGCACGCCCGCTCACAGCTGTGGGACCCGGCCGGCGCTCGTTGGACCGACGGCGACTGGCAGGGCAGGCCGGTCGAGGGCGCGGTGATCTACGAGATGCACCTGGGCACCTTCACCGGTGCCGGCACCTTCGACTCCGCCATCAAGAAGCTCGACTACCTGGTGGACCTCGGGGTCGACTTCGTCGAGCTGATGCCGGTGAATTCCTTTGCCGGAACGCACGGCTGGGGATACGACGGCGTGCTCTGGTACAGCGTGCACGAGCCCTACGGCGGCCCCGACGGTTTGGTCCGGTTGGTCGACGCCTGCCACGCGCGCGGCCTGGGGGTGCTCATCGACGCGGTGTTCAACCACCTCGGCCCGTCGGGCAACTACCTGCCCAAGTTCGGCCCCTACCTGTCGTCGGCGAGCAACCCGTGGGGCGAAGGCATCAACATCGCCGATGCCGACTCCGATGAGGTGCGCCGCTACATCATCGGGTGCGCGCTGCGCTGGATGCGTGACTTCCACGCCGACGGCCTGCGCCTGGACGCCGTGCACGCGCTGGTGGACACCACCGCCTTCCACATCCTCGAGGAGCTGGCTACCGAAACGGACTGGCTGGCAAACCAATTGGGCCGCCCGCTGTCACTGATCGCCGAAAGCGACCTCAACGACCCGCGGTTGATCACCCCGCGCGACCGCGGCGGTTACGGGCTGACGGCGCAGTGGGCCGACGACATCCACCACGCCATCCACACCGCGGTGTCCGGTGAACGCCAGGGGTACTACGCGGACTTCGGGTCGCTGGCCAGCCTCGCCCAGACGCTGCGGCACGGCTACTTTCACGCCGCCACCTATTCGTCGTTCCGGCGCCGCCGGCACGGGCGGCCGCTGGACACGGGTTCCGTTCCCGCCACCCGGCTGGTCGCTTACACCTGCACCCATGACCAGGTGGGCAACCGGGCCCTCGGGGACCGCCCGTCGCAGAACCTGACCGGCGGCCAGCTCGCGATCAAGGCGGCGCTGGTGCTCGGGACACCCTTCACCGCAATGCTTTTCATGGGTGAGGAGTACGCGGCGTCCACCCCATTCCAGTTCTTCAGCTCGCATCCCGAGCCGGAGCTGGCCAAGGCCACCGCGGAAGGTCGCAAGGCGGAGTTCGCCGAACACGGCTGGGACGCCGACGAAATTCCCGACCCGCAAGACCCGCAGACGTTCCAGCGCTCGAAACTCAACTGGGACGAGGTCGACTCCGGCGAACACGGCCGATTGCACCGGCTCTACCGCGACCTGATCGCGTTGCGGCACAGCGACCCCGACCTGGCCGACCCCTGGCTGGACCACCTCGCGGTCGACTACGACGAGGCGCAACGCTGGATCAGCGTGTCGCGCGGCCGGCTGCGAATCGTGTGCAACCTCGACGCCGAGGCGACAAAGGTGCCCGTCACCGGCGACGTGGTGCTGGCCTGGGGTGATCCCGCGGTCGATGCCGATAGCACGGTGCTGGAAGGCCATTCGTTCGCCATCCTGGCGGTGCGCGAACGGGCGTAAGCCTGTGGATGACGGTGCGCGGCCGGCCGCGCGACCGCCGATGATTCGCCCATGAATCAATCCCTAAGCCGGTGGATCGGCTTGCTGAGGAAGAAGAAGCCGGTACCGGCACCGCTCGTCGTAGTCAACGAAACGCCACCGGAGCGCAGCGTGGCGCTGTTGTGGACGGGCCCGGGTATGGGAAGCGTTAGCGGCGAGGGTCGTTGACGCCCGGCTAGACGCTGGGGCGGCCCGAGCCGTGCACCGCCTCGGCGATCGCGTCCGCCAGCGGGTCGATCTCGTCGGCGCGTAGGTCGGCGATGGTGACCCGGATGCCCGCCGGCGTGCGGATCCGGAACCGCGTGCCCGGCGCCGCCGCCCAGCCCGCGCGGAGCAGCCGGGTGATCGCGACCGTCTCGTCGGGCACGGGAATCCATACGTTGAGTCCGGAGCGCGCGTGGGCGGCGACGTCACGCTCGGCGAGGGCGGCGCGGAGCCGCCGGCGGGTGTCGGCGTATTGCCGCTCGGCCGTGCCGACGAGGCGCGCGGCCCCCTGGTCCGACCACAGGCTGACGGCCAGGTCTTGCAGCAGGTGGCTCACCCAGCCCGGACCGAGCCGCAGCCGGCCGTGCACGCGCTCGACGGTGCGATGGTCACCCGCGAGGACGGCCACCCGCAGGTCGGGTCCGTAGGCCTTGGAGGCGGATCGCACGAACGCCCAATGGTCGGTCACGCCGGCCAACGAGTGCAGCGGCGCGCCGGAGATGCCCGCGCAGTGATCGTCTTCGACGAGCAGCACATCGCCGGCCCGCTGCGCCAACAGTGGCCGCAACGCTTCGGCGCGATCAGCGGATAGCGCCGCACCCGTAGGGTTTTGGGCGCGATTGGTGATGATCAGCCCACGCACGCCGCGGTCCAGGGCCCGCGCCAGGTCGTCGGCCAGCGGCCCGTCGTCGTCGACCCGGACCGGCTCGGCCGAAAGGCCCAGGGCGGCAAGCAGATCGAGCACGTTGGCCCAGCCTGGGTCCTCCACCGCGACCCGGTCACCGGGACGCAGATGCGCAGTCAGGACGCGCTCGATTCCATCGAGCGCACCGCTCGTCACCGCGAGGTGATCGGACGGTACACCGTCGGCGAAGAGCGCCGCCCGCGCGAACTCCGCCAGGGCCGCCGACATGGCCGGCTCGCCATACAGCACCGGGCGGCCGGCAACCGGATTGGGCAGCGTGGCGCCCGCGAGGGGCAGCAGGGCGGGGTCCGGGTTGCCGGTCGACAGGTCACGCACGCCGGCGGGGACGTCGAGCGCCAGCAGGGATCGGGGGGTGGTCGCCGGGCGGTGCCGCACCCGGGTACCGCGCCGGCCGGCGGTCTCCACGGCCCCGCGATGCCGCAGCAGGCGGTAGGCCGCGGCGGCGGTGTTGGCGTTCACGCCGAGCTGGGCGGCCAGGTCGCGCACCGGCGGCAGCGCATCACCGGGCGCCAGGGAGCCCGCCGAGATGGCGGCTTCGATGCTGGCGGCTATGGACTCCGCGCCCGTCCCGGTTATGCTGCTTTGTACTGGCACACTAATCATTATGTACTAGAACAAAGGTCTACGCTATGCAAACCGAATACCAGCCGACCCCGCGCACCACGCCCACCCGCTACCGGGAGCGGGCGCGCTACGACCGCGAAACCGTGCACCAGATCCTGGACGAGGCGCTGATCTGCCACCTGGGCTACCTCAGCGCCGGCCGGCCGGTGGTTCTGCCCACCACGCACGCCCGCCTGGGCGAGATGCTCTACCTGCACGGTTCCACCGGCAGCGGTCCCGTGCTGGCGGCCCGGGCGGCGCCGGCCGGTCTGCCGGTGTGCGTCACCGTCACGCTGGTCGACGGGCTGGTGCTGGCCCGTGCCGCCATGCACCATTCGGTGAACTTCCGCTCCGTCGTCGTGCTGGGCTCCGCGCGTGTCGTCGACGACGAGGCGGAGAAACTGCGGGCGCTCGCCGGCCTGCTCGATCACCTAGCGTCCGGGCGCGCCGCCGATTGCCGAGCCCCGAACGCGCGCGAGCTGGCCGCCACCGGGGTACTCGCGCTAGACCTCGTGGAGGTATCGGCCAAGGTGCGCACCGGCGCCCCGGTGGACGATCCGGAGGATTGCGCACTGCCGCACTGGGCGGGGGTGGTGCCGCTGAGCGTGACGGCCGGGACGCCGGTGCCGGCCGGGGATCTGGATCCCGCGATGGCGCTGCCGCCGTACCTCAGCAAGCGCCGAGCCTGAGCCGCGGCTGGTCAGAGCTCGGGTTGTCGGGCGCCCGCCCGGCCGCGTGCGCGCCGCGTGTTGTCCCACCAGGTTCCGACGAGCATGACGGTGCCGGCCCAGGCCATGCCCAGCATCCAGCCAGAGAGCACATCGCTGAGGTAATGGACCCCCAGATAGACACGCGAGAATCCGATCAGGAACGCGGCCGCGATCGCAATGGTCCATACCAGCACGCGAGCGGTCCACCAGAGGATCAGCCAGCGGGTCAGGATCCACGCGGAGATGACCATTATCGCCGCGGTGCCGGTCGCGTGTCCCGAGGGAAACGAGTACCCGTCCGCGTCGATGAGGGCGAAAGGAAGGGGCGGGCGTTGTCGACCCACCAAGGCTTTGGCGGTGAAGAGCACCAGCGGAACCGCACCGCCACCAACCAGAGCAAGCACCACCGGCCGCCATGACCTGCACCGCCAACCGGCGGCAACGGAAATCGGGAAGGCGAGTGCGGCCAGAAAAAGCGGTCCGCCCGCGACGGTGATCGCCCGCAGAGCAGCCGTCAGCCACAGGTCACGGTGGGCCGCAAGCCACTGAGTCACCGGTTGGTCGATCCCGGCGATGCCGTCGCCCTCGAGCACATCCTCGAGCACTTCGGTGAAGCCGACCGCCAGCGCCACCACCGCGACTAGCCCGAGAACCAATGCGACAACGGCGACTTCGCCCGCGGGCCACCGACGGGCCAGCGACCACCCCCTGTCGCTGATCCAGTCGCGGACCCGCGTCAGCGCTTTGCCGATCACGGCCGAGTTGGACACCCGCTCCCCGAGCATCCGTAACCGGGGTCCGTGGCGAGCGATCCAAAGTGCCGCCCACCCAAGCAATAGGAGCGACGCTATGACGCCCGCGCTGACCAGGCCGAACCCGCCAGTGCCGGGTCCATACTGCGAGTCATGCATCGCGGCGCTGGTTTAGAACAGCAGGTAGCGGTAGGCCGGTGAGCCGGGCTCCAGGCGTTCGACGTGTAGCTCCGTCGCCAGCATCCGCGCCAGCAGGCCGTCCAGATCCGCCGACGACGCCAGCTGGATGCCCACCAGCGCCTCGCCGGTCTCGCGGTTGTTGCGCTTGATGTACTCGAACAGGGTGATGTCGTCGTCGGGCCCCAGCACCTCGTCGAGGAACCGGCGCAACGCACCGGGCTCCTGCGGGAAGTCCACCAGGAAGTAGTGCTTGAGGCCGAGGTGGACCAGCGAGCGCTCCAGCACCTCGCCGTAGCGCGACACGTCGTTGTTGCCGCCCGAGATGAGGCACACCACCGTGGAACCGGGCTCGACGTCGGCCTCCAGCAGCCCCGCGACCGACAGCGCGCCCGCAGGCTCGGCGATGATGCCCTCGTTCTGATAGAGGTCCAGCATCGCGGTGCACACCGCTCCCTCGTCGATCGTGGTGATCGACACCATGTCGCCGGCGGCGGCCAGCGCGGCGTAGGTCAGGGTGCCCGCGCGGCGCACCGCCGCGCCGTCGACGAACTGGTCGACGTGGTCCAATGTCACGGGCGCGCCGGCGGCCAGTGCGGCCATCATCGCCGCGGCCCCGGCCGGTTCGACGCCCAGCACCGACGTGTTCGTCGTCCGCTCGGCCAGGTAGGTGGTGATGCCGGCGATGCAGCCGCCACCGCCCACGGGGACCACCACCAGGTCCGGCTCGTCATCCAATTGGTCCAGCACCTCGACGGCGATGGTGCCCTGACCGGCCATGGTGCGGGGGTCGTCATAGGGCGGCACCAGCGTGGCGCCGGTGCGTTCGACGTCGGCCAGCGCGGCGTCGGCGGCCAGGTCATAGGTGGTTCCGCCCACGATGAGCTCGATGAAATCACCGCCGTGGTAGCGGATGCGGTCCCGCTTTTGCTGGGGAGTCTTGGCGGGCACGTAGACGCGGCCGTGCACCCCCAGCGTCCGGCACGCGTAGGCGAAGCCCTGCGCGTGATTGCCCGCCGACGAGCACACCACGCCCGCGGCCAGCTCCTCGTCGGACAACTGCACCAGCAGGTTGTAGGCCCCGCGCAGCTTGTAGGAGCGCACCACCTGCAGGTCTTCGCGCTTGAGGTAGACGTGCGCGCCGGTGATTGCCGACAACCGGTCGCTGTACTGCAACGGGGTCGGCGTGACCACCGCGGCGATCCGCTTGGCCGCGCCGTCGATGTCAGCCGCGCACAGCGGCGCGACGCTCGGGCTATGGCTCAATTCGGCGGACACTGATCAATGGTGCCATGCCAGCCGATCAACTCCGGAATTCAGCCGACCGGGCTCAGCACGAACACCGGGATCTGGCGGTCCGTTTTCTTCTGGTATTCGGCGTAGTCCGGCCAGGCCTCGACGGCGCGCTCCCACCAGACCGCCTTCTCGTCACCGAACACCTCGCGGGCGTCGTATTCGCGGGTGGTGCCGCCGTCCTGCAGCTCGACCCGGGGGTTCTTGACGATGTTGTGGTACCAGACGGGGTGCTTCGGGGCCCCGCCGAGTGAGGCGACGATGGCGTACTCGCCGTCGTGCTCGACCCGCATCAGCGGGGTCTTGCGCAGCTTGCCCGTCTTGGCCCCGACTGTGGTCAGCACGATGATGGGTTTCCCCTTCATGTCGGTGGCTTCGGTCCCGCCCGACTGCTCGTACTTCTCGGCCTGTTCGCGGGCCCAGTCCCATGGGCTCGGTGCGTACTCCCCTGAAAGTGGCATGGCACCAACTCTAGGCCGAGGGCCCCGGGGGTGCCGGGCCCGTCAGGTAGCGCGCGAGCACCGGGCGCACCCATTCGGTCAGCGAGCGCCACTGCGATCCCGCTCACCGTGGGACGGCTGACCGAACTCCAGCGCGCCGGAGGTTTCGTCCTGGTGCGCGAACACGGCGCCCCACCGGTTGACGCGCCCGGGATGCTGCAGGCGGAGCGGACCGACCGCGGGCCCGCGGTACTGGTGCGCCCCGACGGGTACATCGGCTGGGCCGGATCATCGGCCCAGGCGCCGACGCGAATCCCGGAGCTGACCGCGAAGCACGCGGGATGAGCCTATTGCTGCTTCTCGCCCCGCGACTCGACGAATGGGCGCAGGTGGATGCGCGTCTGGTGATCGGGGGCCCCCGCCTCGCCGTCGGAATGCCTGCCCCGCGTGTAGTCGCCTTGCCACGGCACCTTTTCACCGAGGGCGGTGTTGGTCGCGGCCTGCGCCTGCCCCAGCTCGTTGCGTGAACGCAGAAAGAACTCGTGCTTGCGGCGCACTTCCTCGTCGGAGTCGATCGGCCTGATCTCCGGGGCGAACTCTTCCAGCTCGGCCCGGCGCTGCGGGACGATCATGCAGATCGGTTCGTCGACATCGAAGCGCACCGGCATCATCTTGCGGGTGATCTGCCAGCTCATACTGAAACTCGATGTGGCCCAGTCCGTTTCGACTATCCCTTCCAGAGGTGACACGGCGTCCTTCGGGTAGTTCGCCGGCCCGCGGACCAACAGGTTGTAGCCGGGCGGGGTCCGGAAGAGCATGGGCAGGTGCCAGGTCAGGATGCCGTGACCGAAATGGCTGAACGGCAGGAGCTGCCGGGGGTCGCGCCGGTCCGGGGCGATGATCACGCCCAAGCTGTCGTCCCCGCCCATCCACGTCGCGGTGAAGGCGCACGGGTTGCGCAGCTCCCAGCCACTTTGGTTGGCGATCAGCATCGGCAGGCACCGGTTCGGCCAACCGTTGCGCATCTGCGACATCCACGGCCGGCTGATGGGGGCCGGTGTGATCGGCGGCGCGTTGTCCTGCGTGGTGAACGCGATCAGTGGGCGGGTCTGCCCGCCGAATGTGTCACTCATCGACCCCTCGATTCGCTGCTTGCGGCAGACGTTGTCCGTCAAGTCATAGCGCATGCGAGCGAAGCGTTGGTTACCGCGCCCCGGCCAGGCCCGCGATGGTGTTGACCCGCCGGACGGCGGTGGCGATCTCGTCGGCGAACTCGCGCCGCCGCCGCGCGATATCCAGGTCCTCGAAGCCGTCCACCAACTCGCGGTGCCGGGCCAGCCGCAGCGCGGTCTTGAACAGCTCCATCGACCTCGACTCGGCGCTGGCCATCCTGCGCTGCAGCTCCCACTGCTTGCCGACCTCGAGGCATTCGGCGAGAAACGCGTTCTCGTCGAATGATTCGTCCTCGTAGGCGGCCAACCGGTCGGCGACGATGTGGTAAGCGTCCAGGAACGGGCGCAACACCAGGTGCGCCAACAGCAGGTCGGCCTTTTCCAGTAGCCCGCGTACATCGGCCGCGCTGGCGGCCTTGCTCGTGTCTTCCACCCGCCCGAGCAGGCGCACTTCGTCGGCGAGCTCCTTTTCGAATTGCGCGCGCGCGGAGAACAGGAACTCGAATTTCAGCAACTCGCGCAGGGCCAGCGCCTCGTCTCGTACGCGCGTCGGCTGCACTAGCCCGTCCACCGAGCCCTCGGCGTCTTCGATGGCCGCCAGCAACGCCGTCTCGGCGATCGCGCGATCGACCACGATGTGGATGGCCGTGTTGCGGTAGAACGCGGCGACCAGGTGCTGGTCCGCCCCGATGCCCCAAACCGGTTCGGTGCCGGCGTCATACACGCTGACCACGCCCGAGGCGACGAGCTGATGCAGCGTCCAACGGATGGTCGAGCGATTCGTCAGGTCGGCGGCGCCGGCCACCGTCCAGTTCCGCGCCGCGATGTAGCTCGCCAGCGGCCGCACGGTGGCCAGCACCTCGCTGATGGACAACGAGCGGTCGGCGCCCAGCAGCGCGAGGCTCACCACCGCGGTGGGGGTGACCGGGGTGGCGCGGTTGATCCGGTGTTCGACGTCCAGCGCGATGCGTTCGATCTCGGTGCCCGCGCCGGACTCCTCGGCGCGCAGCTCCTCGAGGCGCTTGCGCAGCGGCAGCGGTTCGCCGAAGTCCAGGTACGCGCGGCCGAGCCGCTCACCCTGCTGCCGCGCCAGCCGGATCAGGAAACGGAAGTCCTCGGGCCGCTTGGTGGCACCGTACGCCTCGGTGGTCATGGCCTCGACCTCGTGCAGCTGGTCGTACACGATCGAGGTGGGGACCAAATACACCTCGGGTCCGTCGATTTCGTCGACGGCGTCGCTGATGTAGCGCAGGATCCCGTAGACCGGGGGCCGCAGCTTGCCGGTCCGGGTGCGGCCGCCTTCGATCGACCAGGTGAGGTTGGCGTGGTTCTGCACCAGCTGGGCCGCGTAGGCGCGCAACACGAACCGGTACACGGGAATGTCTTTGGTCTGACGCCGGATGAAGATCGTGCCGGTGCGCTTGGCCCAGGCGCCCATCGGGAAGAAGTTCAGGTTCGCCCCGCCAAAAGTGAGCGCGGGCGAGAGCCGGTTGGCCTGAATCACCTCCGGCAGCAGCAGGCCGTCCAGATAGGAGCGATGCGAAAAGGCAAACGCCAGCGTCGCTTTGCGATCCAGTTTGCGCAGCTGCGCGATCTGGTCCTCGTCGACCAGCACGTCGTAGGCGCGCATCAGCCAGCAACTGAAGCTGCGCCAGGCCCTGACCGCCCGCTCGTCCAGCGAGGGCGCCATCTCCCGCAGGTAGCACGCGGCCTCGGCGCGCACGCTCGCCAGGTCGCGCCCCAGCTCGTCGGCCAGCCCACTCAGCCGCTCGTCATACCACGGGGCGGCGAGCAGCTGGACGACTTCCACGGGGTCGGTCGTCAGCGGTGTCGTCGACTCCTCGACAATGCCGGTGCGCTGCAGCAACTTCCGCACGCCGGCCCGGCCGAATTCGCGGGCGGTCGCCCCCGGTCCCCCGCTCATGCCGGCTGCACCGTCGCGGCCGCCGACGGCTCGTGCACCTCCGGGTGCAGTTCGGGCGCGTAGAGTTCCTCGATCTCGCTCGCGTACTTCGTCATGATCGGCTTGCGCTTGAGTTTCATGGTCAGCGTGATCTCGTCTCCCCCAGGTTCCCAGAGCTCGGGCAGTATCCGGAAACGCTTGATCTGTTCCACCCGTGACAGTTTGGCGTTGCCCTCGGTCACCCCCGCGGCGATCCGGGAGATGACCTCCGGATGGTTCGCCAGGGCCGCGGGCGACGCGTCGGCCAGGCCGTGCTGGGCCGCGTACGGCCCGACCGATTCGGCGTCGAAGACCATGAGGGCGGCGTTGAACGACCGCCCGTCACCGATCGTGATCATCACGCCGACCATCGGACACGCGGCCAGCACGGTGTTCTCAATGTTGGCCGGCGACATGTTCTTTCCGGCCGCATTGATGATCAACTCCTTCTTGCGGTCGATGATCCTCAGGTAGCCCTCGTCGTCGACGTCGATGATGTCGCCGGTGTGCAGCCAGCCGTCGGCGTCGATGGCCTCCGCGGTCTTGGCGGGTTCCTTGCGGTAGCCCTTCATCACCAGCGGACCGCGCACCAGATATTCGCCGTCGTCGGCGATCTTGCCCTCCAGCCCGGGCAGCAGCTTGCCGACGGTGCCCAGGCGCGCGTCGCGCGGATGACTGACGGCGGCGACGCAGCTCAGCTCCGACATCCCCCAGACCTCGGCGATGGGGATGCCGATACCCAGGAAGAACGCCAGCGTCTCCTTCGGGATCGGAGCCGCGCCTGAGACGGCCCAACGGAGTTCGCCGAAGCCAAGCCGTTCGCGCAGCTTTGACAGCACCAACTCGTCGGCCTGCGCCCATTCGGCGGCCAGCTCGTCCGGCATCGGCTCGCCGGCCACCAGCGCGGCGGCGCGCTTGCCGGCCACCGACATCGCCCACTGCAAGGCTTGACGCTTGACCTCGTCCGTCTCGCTGCTGACGGCGAATTCGATTCCGGCCTTGAGCTTTTCCCACACGCGCGGCACCCCGCCCCACACCGTGGGCCGCACGTCGGGCAGGGCGGCGGCGATGGCGCGGATATCGGAGACGACCGTGACCTGGGCGCCGAATACTTCCAGGCCGTAGAGACCCATCACCCGGTCGGCGATGTGCGCCGTCGGCAGGTACGACGTGACCCGGTCACCGAACTGGGACGGGAGGACGGCGTTGAGGGCATACGCCTCGAACAGCAGATGGGCGTGGGTCATCTCCACACCTTTGGGGTTTCCGGTGGTCCCGGAGGTGTAGATGAGCGTGACGACGTCGTCGGGCTGCACCGCCCGCCAGGTCGCCTCGAAGTCGAAATCCTTTTGCGCGGCGGCGTATAGGTCGTCCACCGAAATGGTGCCGGGCGGCGAACCGTCGATGCAGACGATGTGCTCGATGGGCGCGCCGCTGGCGCGGATGCGGTCCACGTACTGCTCCTCGCAGATCGCGACCTTTGTGCCGGCGTTGTCGAACAGGTAGGTCAGCTGCTCGGCGGGCAGCGTGTTGTACACCGAAAACGAAGTGGCGCCGAGGTGTTGGGCGCCGATCTCGAAGGGGTAGAACTCGACGCGGTTGGCCATCATCAGCGACACCGTGTCGCCCCGCCCGACCCCCAGGCCGGCCAGGCCAGCGGTGACCTTCCGTACCTGCGCGGCAAGCTCGCTCCACGTCATCGTCTGGGTGTCGCCGGGCGTGCGGAGCGCGACGGCCTCCGGATCGATCGACGCGCTGCGCTGGAATGCCTCGCATAGGGTGACCGGGCGCTCGGCTGTCGTCATGGGTGTCCTCTCAGCTCTGCCTTCGTGAGCGTACGTCCGTGATCGGGGACGCGGAATGGATCATGCTGGATCCGGGCGCCAGAGCTGCAGCGTGCTCGATATGCCGGCGGGCAACTCCACCAGTTCGATGGGGGTGCCGTCGGGGTCATAGATGAAGAACATCCGCACCCCGCCGATGTCGACGGGCGGCTCGGCCCGGACGTCGGGATGTTCGCGCCGAACGGCGTCGAAGGTGGCGTCGACGTCGTCGACCCGGAACGAGATGTTGGTGTAGCCCAGGTGCGGCCCGCTCGGGCAGTCGGGGACCGCGCCCAGCGACAGCAGCTCGACCATGGCGGCACCGATCAGCCCGCCGACCATGCGCCCGCGTTGCGCGGCCCCGCCGGTCACCGAATCAAGGGCGGCCCCGTCGAGTTCGACGTCGAACACGACATCCATGCCCAGCACCGCGGTGTAGAACGCCAGCGACGCCTCGATGTCGGAGACGCCGATGCACACGTGGGAGAAGTTCTGCACGGCGATGGTGTGCGGCTGACTCATGGGAGCTCCTTTGCTCAGGCGGGCAACGCGGTATGAATTCCACAGGTACACGAGTCAATTGAGGGACACGTGCAGCGCATGCCCCACTCGATGACCGCCCGGGCCTGGGCCAGGCACTCCATCTGGGCATCGATTTCGGCAAGCTTGGCCTCGGCCAGGGCGCGGCTGGCCGGCCGCCCCGGTGCGTCGTCGGCGAACAGCAGCTGGATCTCCTCCAGCGCGAAGCCGGCCGATTTGCAGAGCCGGATCACCTCGAGCCGGGCCAGCACCGAATCGTCGTAGCGGCGTTGCCCGCCCAGCCGCCCAGGCGGCGGCACCAAGCCGATCTGTTCGTAGTACCGAAGCGTGGTCGCCGCGACCCCGGCCTGGCGCGCCACCTCGCCGATCGTCAGCCGTGGACTCATCGGCCCTCCTTTGACGCTTGACTTAGAGCCAACTCTAAGTCGTTGACTGGAGTCATGCACACACATTCACTCAACGGGCTGGGCGCGGCACGCTACGCGCTGCTCCGATCGTTCCGCCGCGACGGAACGCCCGTCGACACCCCGATCTGGTTCGGGCTGGACGGCGACGCACTGGTGTTCCGCACCAAGGTGGGACCCAAGACCAGGCGGCTGACCACGCGCCGCGACGTCGAACTCACCGCCTGCGACCATCGCGGCCGGGTCCGTCCGGGCGCGAAGACGTTGGCGGGCCGCGCCACCATCCTGTCGGGCGACGACGCCGAGCGGGCCAACCACGTCCTGCACCAACGGTATGGCTGGCAGTGGAACATCGTGCCGCTGATCAAGGTCCCGGGCGTCACCAACGTTCACCAAGACCTGTGCGTTCGCGAGAAGCTGAGCCGCGCGCGCGACGGCGGGGTGTGGCCCGACAGTGTCATCGTCCGGGTGGACGTGCCATGACGCACGATCCCGTCCGCTCCCCCAGCCTGCGCCAATGCTGCTCCGCCGCAACCGGATTGGTCTGGGGTGCGGTGCGGCCCAGACGGCCCGACCGCAGGTTCCTGCGCAGCATCGCCGACGCGGGACTGCCCGAGCCCCGGCGCACCGTCACGGTGACCGCGCTGCCCCAGGTGCCGCGCTCGGTGCCGACCGCGGCGATCGTCGAGGGCACGTTCACGCCGGGCCGCGTCGGGAACTCGATGACCTCGTTCATCGTCAGCCATCCGGACGCCACCTTCATCGTCGACCCGGCCGTGTGCCGCGACGTCGAGCGGCGGGCGATCGCCCAACTACCCGCAGTGCTGCGTGTGGCGGTCCGCCCGCCCGCCGACACCGTTCCCACGGTCATGGCCCTGACCCGGCTGCCGGAGCCGCCGGTATTGGATTTCGCCTTGCCGACCCACGCGCACTGGGATCACGTGTCGGGCCTGCTGGATCTGCCGGACCTCCCCGTTCACCTGCACCGCACCGAACGCGACTGGATCGGGTCCGGCCCCGTCGCGCCGGTCGGCGGCGTCCGCGATTCGCTGCGCGGACGGCCTGTCGTCGACTACGAGCTGGACGGCCCTCCAGTGCTGACCTTCACCCGAAGCCGCGACGTGTTCGGCGACCACTCCGTCCTGCTGGTCGACCTGCCCGGCCACACCCCCGGCAGCATCGGAGTGCTCGCCCACACCGGGCGCGGTTGGATCCTGATAGCCGGCGACGCGGCCTGGCACTGGCTGCAGATCGAGAAGGTCCGTCAAAAGTCCAGCTACCCAGGCATTTTGGTGGACGAGGATCGCGACGAAGCCTTCCGGACGCTGCAGCGGCTGCACCTGGCGCGCCATGCGGTGACGATCATCCCCACCCACGACCATCAGGCGGCGCTGGGATTGACCGCCTAGTGCGCGAGTGCGGCCAGCTTCACACTCGGCCGCGAGGCTAGCTGCCCAGGCACCCGGGGCCGAGCAACTCCTTGAGGTCCCCCATCAGCGCCGGTGACGGCGTGACCCGCAGCGAGGCGTCCAGCTCGAGGGTGGTGATCCGGTCACCGCTGATGAGCCGCAGATGCACCTGGGAGGTGCCGGGGTGGCGCGCCAGCACCTGCTTGAGCGCGCTGACCTTGTCGACGGTGCACTGCCGGGTGGGCAGGCTGACCGCGATCGGCCGGTTCGGCTGGGCGTTGGAAAAGTCCGGCACCACAAGCTCGTTGGCGATCAGACTGATGCGATCGTCGCGAATGGCCACCTTGGCGTTGATCAGCACCACCGCATCGTCGGCGATGTCGGCGCCATAGGTGGAGTACGCGTGCGGGAAGAACATCACCTCGATGCCGCCGGTGAGGTCCTCCAGTTGCGCTGACGCCCAGGGCATTCCGTTCTTGTTGACCCGCCGGTTGACCGACGCCAGGATGCCGCCCACCCGCACCTGGGTCTCGTTGGGGACATCACCGTCGAGGATGGCCGGGATCTGGGTGTCCACCTGGGCGGCCAGCAGGTGCGCCACGCCGTTGAGCGGATGCCCCGACACGTACAAGCCGAGCATCTCCCGCTCCAGGGCCAGCTTGTGTTTGTCTTCCCATTCGTCTTCGGGCACCTTGATGGTGAACACCGATTCGGTGCAGCCTTCGTCGCCGCCGAACAGGTCGAATTGCCCCATCGCCTCGGCCTTTTTGGTGCCCAGCACCGAATCGACGGCGTCGGTGTGCACCAGGAAGAGGCCCTTGCGGGCATGGCTCAGCGAGTCGAACGCGCCCGCCTTGATCAGCGACTCGGTGACCTTCTTGTTGCAGGCCGAGACGTCGATCTTGTTCAGGTAGTCGGAGAAGTCGGTGAACTTGCCCTTCTCGTTGCGGGTCTTGATCAGCGAGCCCACCACGTTGGCGCCGACGTTGCGCACCGCGCCCAGCCCGAACCGGATGTCCTGCCCCACCGAGGCGAAGTTCACCAGGGACTCGTTGACGTCCGGCGGCAACACGGTGATGCCCAGCTTGCGGCAGTCGGCCAGGTAGACCGCGGCCTTGTCCTTGTCATCGCCCACCGAGGTCAACAGGCCGGCCATGTATTCGGCCGGGTAGTTGGCCTTCAGGTAAGCGGTCCAGTAGGAGACCAGGCCGTAGCCGGCGGCGTGCGACTTGTTGAATGCATAGCCGGCGAAGGGAAGGATGGTGTCCCACAACGCCTTCACCGCTTTTTCGGAGAAGCCGTTGGCGGTCATGCCATCGTAGAAGCCCTTGTACTCGGCCTCCAGCACCTCGAGCTTCTTCTTGCCCATCGCCTTGCGCAGCGCGTCGGCCTTGCCCATCGTGTAGGAGGCGACCTTCTGGGCGATGAACATGATCTGCTCTTGGTAGACGATCAGACCGTAGGTCTCCGAGAGGATTTCGCGCAGCGGCTCCTCGAGCTCCGGATGAATCGGCCTGATCGCCTGTCGGTTGTTCTTGCGGTCGGCGTAGTCGTTGTGGGCGTTCATGCCCATCGGGCCGGGGCGGTACAGCGCCAGCACGGCGACGATGTCGTTGAACTCGGTTGGTTGCATGCGGCGCAGCAGGTCGCGCATCGGGCCGCCGTCGAGCTGGAACACCCCAAGCGTGTCGCCGCGGCCCAGCAGTTCGTAGGTGGGCTTGTCGTCCAGCGGCACCGATTCCAGGTCGAGGTCGATTCCCCTGTTGGCCTTGATGTTTTCCAGCGCGTCACCGATGATCGTCAGGTTGCGCAGGCCCAGGAAGTCCATCTTCAGCAGGCCGATGGCCTCACACGACGGGTAGTCCCAGCCGGTGATGATGGCGCCGTCCTGCGGCCGCTTCCACAGCGGGATGGCCTCGGTGAGCGGCTCGCTGCTCATGATCACGGCGCAGGCGTGCACGCCGGCGTTGCGAATCAGCCCCTCCAGGCCGCGCGCGGTCTGATAGATGGTGCGGACGTCGGGGTCGGTCTCGATCAGGCCGCGCACCTCGGCGGCCTCCTTGTACCGCTCGTGCGCCGGATCGGTGATACCCGACAGCGGGATGTCCTTGGCCATGATCGGCGGCGGCAACGCCTTGGTGATCCGGTCGGCGATGGCGAAGCCGGGCTGCCCGTAATGGATCCGCGCCGAATCCTTCAGCGCCGCTTTGGTTTTAATGGTGCCGAAGGTGATGACCTGGGCAACGCGGTCCTGGCCCCACTTGTCGGCGGCGTAGCGCACCATCTCGCCGCGACGACGGTCGTCGAAGTCGATGTCGATGTCGGGCGCCGACGGACGCTCGGGGTTGAGGAACCGCTCGAACAGCAGGCCGTGCGGGATCGGGTCGATGTTGGTGATGCCCAGCGCGTAGGCCACCAGCGAGCCCGCCGCCGAACCGCGCCCGGGCCCCACCCGGATGTCGACCGACCGCGCGTAGTTGATCAGGTCGGCGACGATCAGGAAGTAGGACGGGAAGCCCTTGTCACAGATGACCTTGATCTCGTACTCGGCCCGGTCGATGTAGTCCTGACCGACGCCGGATCCGAAACGTCGCCGCAGTCCCGCCATCACCTCGTGGTGCAGCCAGGTCGCCTGGTCGTGCCCCTCGGGCACCGGGAAGATCGGCATCCGGTCGCGCGGTGCCCACACGTCGTCGTAAGACTGCACCCGCTCGGCGATCAACAGCGTCGAGTCGCACGCGCCGGGAATCTGGTCGTCCCAGAGCTGGCGCATCTCGGCGGCCGACTTCAGGTAGTAGCCGTCGCCGTCGAATTTGAACCGGTTCGGATCCGAGAGGGTCTTGCCGGTCTGCACGCACAACAGCGCCTCGTGGTTGTGGGCGGCGTCGCGGGTGACGTAGTGACAGTCGTTGGTGGCCAGCGGCGGGATGCCCAGCTTGCGGCCGATCTCGAGCAAGCCCTCGCGGACCCGCTGCTCGATGGACAGCCCGTGGTCCATCAGCTCGAGGAAGTAGTTGTCGGCGCCGAAGATCTCGCGCCACTTGGCGGCCGACTCCAGCGCCTCGCGGTCCTGCCCCAGCCGCAGGCGCGTCTGCACCTCCCCCGACGGGCAGCCGGTGGTGGCGATGATGCCCTCGGCGTGTTCGGCGATGATCTCGGCGTCCATGCGCGACCACTTGCCGAGCTGGCCCTCGAAGGAGGCCAACGACGACAGCTTGAACAGGTTGCGCAGCCCGGTGGCGTTTTCGGCCACCATCGTCAGGTGCGTGTAGGAACCGCTGCCCGAGACGTCGTCGGACTTCTGGCCCGGGTCACCCCACAGGATGCGCCGGGTATCGAAGCGCGAGCCCGGCGCGATGTACGCCTCGACCCCGATGATCGGCTTGATCCCTGCCTTGGTCGCCACGTTGTAGAACTCGCTGGCGCCGAACATGTTTCCGTGGTCGGTCATCCCGACCGCGGGCATCTGCAGCCGCTCCACCTCGGCCAGCATCGGCGAGATCTTCGCGGCCCCATCCAGCATCGAGTACTCGGTGTGGTTATGCAGGTGCACGAAGGACGACTGGTTCATAGGGACGCCAGTCTATGACTGCGCACCGACGCCGTTCGGGCGTGTCGCGAAGTGTGTCTCGGGTTTCTTGGACCCGATTATCCGTACAGCTCGACGAAGTTCTTCAACGACTTCTGCACGTCCCCCTTGACGGCGCGGGCCGCCGCCGAACCGACCGGGCCGAACAACGCGCGCCCGCCCAGCTCGAGGCGCAGGCCCAGCGTCGATCCGTCCCCGACGGCCTGCACGCTGAGCGTGACGGCGTACTTGGCGCCGCCCTTGCCGGACCCCGAAAGCGCCACCTGATGCGGCGGATCCCAGGTGGTCACCGTCCACGTCACCCGGTTGCGGAAGCCCTTCGCCCGGGCCACGCCCACCACCTGGACGCCCTCGCTGAGCTCCTCGGGCAGTTCACTGCGCCAGCCCTCGTGCATGACCAGCCAGTCACCCAGGTCCGACAGGTCGGAGACACGTTCCCACATCTCCTGCGGCGTCATCGGCACGTCGGCGGTCAGGTCAACAGCGGCCATGAGCGAAGCCTAGCGCGGCCGCTTTGTCACATCCGCCACTTACGCCCCCGAACGGAGGGATGCGGCTTTGTGCCCGCCTCGCAGCCTGTCTCTTATACACATCTGACGCTGCCGACGATCGCATA